>JAKBAQ010000112.1 GCA_021808985.1 Pseudomonadota bacterium | reverse complement strand
TTTGACGGCGTGGAAATCCACGGCGCGCACGGCTACATGGTCGACCAGTTCTTCTGGCACGAAACCAACCGCCGCACCGACCATTGGGGCGGCCCCACCCTCGCCGCGCGCGCCCGCTTCGGCGTGGAGCTGGTCCGCGCCATCCGCGCCCATGTCGGCCCCGGCTTTCCCATCATCCTGCGCTTCTCCCAGTGGAAATTGCAGGATTACGCCGCCCGCCTCGCGCACACCCCGGCGGAGCTGGCCTCCCTCCTCGAACCCCTGAGCGATGCGGGGGTTGATATTTTCCACGCCTCCCAGCGCCGCTTCTGGGAGGCTGAATTCCCCGGCAGCGATCTCAACCTGGCAGGCTGGGCGCAGAAACTCACCGGCAAGCCCGCCATCACCGTCGGCTCCATCGGGCTGGAGCAGGAGATGCTGCAAACCATGTTCTCCCCCGAGCCCGCCGCCCCATCCCGGCTCGACCGCCTGTTTGAAATGCTGGCCCGCGGCGATTTCAGCCTCGCCGCCATCGGCCGCGCCCTCCTGGCTGACCCGCGCTGGGCGCAAAAAATCCACGCCCGCGCCGAGGCCACCCTGCAACCCTACAGCGCCGCCTCGCTCGCCTCGCTGTTCTGAAGCCCGCCGATAAACACATCCAGCGCGCCGCCAATATCGCAGGCCCGCCATTCGTTGAGAAACACGATCAGCAATTGCAGCTGCGCGCGCGCCAGAAAATTATTCCGCAGCCGCGGGTCATCGCGGCCCCTCAGCGCGGCATAATCCGCGATCTCATTTTCAACCAGCGCCGGCGCGTCCAGAATCCACGCAATCCCCAGCACCGCGATGGCGAGCTTCACCATGAAGCCGAACGCCTCCACCGAAATTCGCGGCCCCCCATGCGCGCGGTATGAGTCTCTGAACAGCTCCATCAGCGCCTGCCGGTGGCTGTTCAAAAACCCGGTCTCCGCCGCGCAGGTCATGCCGTAGAAAGCCTGCGCCAGATTCATCTGCCCCACGCTGCCCCAGTCCAGCAGCCCCGCGCGCATTTTTCCGTCCTGCGTCCAGAACCACGCATTGTCGAGATTCATGTTCCAGTGGCACAGCGCGATATAATCGCCCTGCGCGTTCAAATGCCGGCGGATCTCCAGCTCATGCGCCAGCACCAGCGGCGCCTGCGCGCAAAACGCGTCCAGAAACGCCGGCTCGCCCAACCCGTCCTGAAACAGTTGCGGCGCCGCCGCGGCAAACGCGCGCAGCGTCTCAAGCTTCCCCTCCAGCTGCGCCGGCGTATAGGGAATCCGGCTGCCGATATCGATCTTTTGCGCCTCGAACGGAAACTGCCGCTCCACCTCCGGCCCAAACTTCCCCGCTTTATGATACGCCGCCAGCCGCGCCATGGTCTCCGTCAGCGCCTGATAATGCGCGAGCGGGTCCCCCAGCTCATAATCCAGGCATTTGTCATGGCACGGCTCAATCCCGCCCGCGCCATAGGCAATGCGCTCGGTAATCAAAATCCCGCTCGCTGTGGCCGCATTGTAATCGGCGAAGTAGCAGCGCGGCACCGCGATCGGAAACCCCGCCCGGCGCGAGAGCAGCGAGAACCTCACCTCCGGCTCCATCAGCGGGCCGAACAGCTCGCGCAGCGGGTCGCCGAAATCCCGAGGAAATTTAACGAACAAATCACTCTTCAAGGCCGGGTCCGGGCGCGCATAGGCAACCGAGAGCAACAGCTTGCGCCCCATCCCGCCGCCAAAAAATTCCGTAAACCCGGTAATCTCGCTCACCGCGTTATCCGCCGCCAGCACCCCGCTGGCGCGGAACGCGGCGGTCAGAAACGCAACGCCCTGCTCGCGCAGCCGCTCGATGGTCGGCGGAAACGCCAGCCCGAGCTGATCGCCGATAACCGTAACCGGAACCTCAGTGCCCATGGGCGTCATCCCCTCTCATCCTGTTTTCATGCTTGCGCGTTGTAGTACGCAATACTACCATAGCTTAGCATATCGCCACATATAACCAAACCAACCGCGCCGCGATGCGCCATAAGCGGGGGAAACCATGAAACAATTGCTGATCGTCCTGTCCAACCCGCAAGCCGGCCGCGACGCTGACTTCAACGACTGGTACAGCTACGTGCATCTGTGGGACGTTCTGCGCGGCAGCCCCGGCGCCATCGCCGCCCAGCGTTTCACCCTGGCGGCGGAGCAGCTCCCCGCCGCCGCGCCGCTGGAGCATCGCTACCTCGCCGTCTACGAGGCTGATCAGCATCAAGGCTTCACCTCCGGCCATGCCGAGGTCTTCACCCCCGCCATGCCCATCAGCGACGCCTTCAGCTTCGCTGATTTCCGCGAGGCCTATTACGAGCCCTTCGCCGCCCGCAAGCGCGCCGCCGGCGAGGAAGTCTACGGTGACGTGATCATCGAGCGCATCGCCGCCCATGCCGGCGCCGAGGATTTCGCCAACTGGTACGCTGACCACCGCCTGCCCCACATCACCCGTCTCCCCGGCGTCGAATCCGGCCGCATCTCGCGCATCGCCGCGCACCAGATGCTCCCGCCCAACCCTGATTCGCACTATATCGCGCTCTACCGCGTGTCAGACCGTAAAGCCGCCCTGGCCGCGCTGGCGGCGTTGAACCTTCAGGCCCCGCCGCCCTGGCCCGCTGGCGCCGCGGTCACGGCCTGCTACACCCCCATCCTGCCACGGCTCACCGCGCATGAAGCCCTGCACCCCTCGGCCGCGCTTTCCGCCCGCGCCGCCAGCGCCCGCGCCGCGCTGGGCGGTCGCGTCCACACCGGCTTCGCGGCCCTCGGCCCGGCATCAGTTTAAAAGTTTTTTGGGGTCTGGCCCTTTTTTGCAAAAAAGGGCCAGAATCTTGGGGAGCTTTTTATAAACAGGGGCGGCCTGCGCAGAGTCTCTCAGCGCGCCCTCAAATCCGCCCGCCGGCATCCACATCCATGATCTGGCTGCCAAACTCCTCCGCCCGCCCGCTCACATTGGTCTCGGCGACGATCTCCTTGAGATTCTGCTTCACCGTATAGAGCACATCCTCGGTGATGCGCTGCTGCTCCGGCGTGATATTGCGCAGGATCCGCTCATTGATCTTGGTGGAAATCGCGATCATTTTCTGAATCACGCTGAATCCCTGCTCGGTGATGAACACGCGCTTCACCCGCCGGTCGGTGGCATCGGGGCGGCGCTCCACATGGCCGGTCGCCTCCAGCCGGTCCACCAGCCCGCCCACGGTCACCTTGCCCACTTCCAGCAGCCGCGCCAGGTCCACCTGCATCATCCCATCATTGCCGCCGCGCGCCAGCACGGTCAGCACCGTCCATTGCGAGCGTGTGATTCCCAGCGGCCGCATGGTCTGGTCCATCACGGTGCGCCGAATGCGCGAGACGTCATGCACCAGATACCCGAATTTGAACGGCTTGGGAGCCGGGCGCTTCACAGCCTGTTTGGATTTGTTGACGGCGGACGACATACTCGCACTCATGCTCCCAAAGACGATATAGCCTCGTTACAGGCAATCATGCGTTAACCCGCCGTTTCGCGCAACAAGAAACACACAAGCGCTTATAATGGTATAGTGGACTATTTCCGTAACGCTTGATTTTCATGAACAAATTCCCCGGAAAATAGTCGCTGACTAAAGATATGCAGATATACAATCAGCCATTTAACCATAATCCGCGCACCGGCGCCGCGCGTCCCCCTCCACCCGCTTGACTCTGCTTTCCGGTGTTGTAGTTAGTAAGCATACGATATTTAAGCGACTCGTTGTAAAATTCCCGGCCGCCGCATGGGCCTTGGAACCACGAACAGGAAACATGCATGAGTGATGATGGCGTTGGCAGTGCAGAGAGTGTCGGCTTCGCGACGGAGCGCGACGGCGGCGTCCTCATCCTTACCTTCAACCGCCCCGCCCAAGGCAACTCCCTTAAATCAGAGGCGGTCCCCCTGCTCACCGCGCTCTTCCAGTCTCTCCCCGCCGACCCTGACGTGCGCGCCCTGCTCATCCGCGGCGAGGGCCGCATGTTCTCCGGCGGCGGCGATGTGCGCGGCTTCATGGAAACCCTGAAACAATCGCCCGAGGCCCGCCGCGCTGATTACGGCGCCCGCCTCGGCCGCGTCACCACGGCGATCGAGGCCTTCATCGCGCTCGACCTTCCCATCGTCACCGCCTGCCAGGGCGCCGTCGCCGGCGCCGGGATGACCTACGCCCTCGGCGCCGATCTGGTTCTGGCCGACGAGACCGTCAATTTCGCCTTCGTCCACCAGCGCATCGGCCTGCCGCCCGATGGCGGCATCAGCGTGCTGCTGCCCCGCGCGGTGGGCGAGCGCAAGGCGGCCGAGCTGATATTGACAGCCGGAACCGTAAAGGCGGATGAAGCTCTGCGTCTTGGCCTTGTGAGCCGCCTGGTCCCCGCGGCTGAACTGCAGGAGGAAGCGTTGAAAGCCGCGCATCGTTTCGCCCAGGCCCCGCGTGATGTCATCCGCCGCTCCAAGCGCCTGCTGGCTGGCGCCCTGCTGCGCCCCGCCGCCGATCAGCTGGAAGCCGAGCGCCAGGCCATCATCGCCTCCGTCGGCGAGCCGGATTTTGAGGAAGGCGTCACCGCCTTCATTGAGAAGCGCAAGGCGGTGTTCCCATCCTCGCTGCGCTAACCCCATCCGCCTGTCACGTTCCGTCCAAGAATTCAGGAGAAAACAACATGTCCAACTACCCCAGACCGGATGCGGCCACGCTCCTGGAAATTTATAAAAAGGCAACATTCATCAAGCAGAATGACGAGCGCGTCATCAAGCAGATGATGGCCGGCAAGCTCGTCACCCCATATTATTCCCCGCGCGGGCAGGAGATCATCCCCTCCGCGCTCTCCGTCAGCCTCGATGATGACGACTATGTCTGCACCATCTATCGCGGCGTGCATGACATGCTGGCCAAGGGCTTCCCGCTTGGCGAATTCTGGGCCGAGCTGGCGGGCAAGGCCACCGGCTCCTGCAAGGGCAAGGGCGGGCCCATGCACCTCACCCACCCGGCCAAGGGCATGATGGTCACCACCGGCATCGTCGGCTCCTCCATGCCCATCGCCACCGGCCTCGGCTGGGCCGCCAAGCTTGATGGCAAGGGCCGCGTCTCGGTCGCCAATTTTGGCGACGGCGCGGCCAACATCGGCGCCTTCCACGAAGCCCTCAACCTCGCCGCGCTGTGGAAGCTCCCGGTCATTTTCATCTGCCAGAACAACCGCTACGCCGAGCACACCAGCTTTGCCGACTCCACCCTCCTCACGCATCTCTCCGCGCGCGCCGCCGCCTACGGCATGCCCGGCGTCACCGTCGACGGCAACGACCCCGACGCGATGTACGGCGCCGCCAAGCTCGCCATTGAGCGCGCCCGCGCCGGCGAGGGCCCGACCCTGATCGAAGCCCTGACCTTCCGCTTCAACGGCCACCTGATCGGCGACGCCGCCCCCTACATCCCCAAGGCCGAGCTGGAAGCCGCCAAGGCGCTTGACCCTCTGCCCATCCTGCGCGCCCGGCTGATCGCCGAGGGCATCAGCACCGAGGCCGCCCTCGCCGCCATCGAAGCCGCCATCGAAGCCGAGATCGACGCCGCCGTCGCCGCCTCCCTGGCCGCGCCATTCCCCGATGTCACTGAACTCAAGCGCGACGTGTTCGCCGAAGAAATTGCGTGAGGACCCGCCAATGACCGAAATCAAGCAACTCAACCTCATCCAGGCGATCAATCTGGCCCTCAACGACGCCATGGCGGCCGACCCCAAGGTCCTCGTCCTCGGCGAGGAGGTGGGCGACAAGGAAGAAGGCGGCGTCATGGGCGTCACCAAGGGCCTGTCCACCAGATTCGGAACTGATCGTGTCAGATCCACGCCAATTTCCGAGCAGGCCATCATCGGCGCCGCCATCGGCGCCTCCATCGGCGGCTACCGCCCGGTCGCTGAAATCATGCTGATGAACTTCATGGCCGTGCCGATGGACATGATCGTCAACCACGCCGCCAAGCTGCGCTTCATGTCCGGCGGCCAGACCAACGTGCCCATCGTCATCCGCACGATGACCGGCACCGGCTTCTCCACCGGCGGCCAGCATTCTGACTATACCGAGGCCTGGTTCGCCCACACCGCCGGCCTCAAGGTGGTCGCCCCCTCAACCCCCGATGACGCCTACGGCCTGATGCGTTCCGCCATCGAGGACAACGACCCGGTGATCTTCATCGAGAACCTGCCCATCTACTGGACCCCCGGCCCCGTCACCTGCCAGCACGTGCCCATCGGCAAGGCCAAGGTCGCGCTGGAAGGCGCGGATGTCACCATCGTCGCCCATTCGCGCATGGTGGTTGAGGCCCTGGCCGCCGCCAAAACCCTCGCCAAGGAGGGCATCGCGCTCGAGGTGGTGGACCTGCGCACCATCTCCCCGTGGGACCGTGCCGGCGTGCTCGCCTCCGTGGCCAAAACCGGCCGCGCCATCGTCGTGCATGAGGCCGTCAAGCAGTTCGGCATCGGCGCGGAAATCGCCTCGGTCCTCTCCGAGGAGCTATGGGGTCAGCTGAAGGCCCCGGTGCGCCGCCTCGGCGCCGCCTTCAGCCCCGTGCCGTTCTCCAAGCCCCTGGAAACCGCCTACACGCCCGCCGCCGCCGAAATCGCCGCCACCGCGCGCGCGCTTATGTCCGCCTGAACCCGCCGGGAGGAAACCACGCCATGAACGCCATCGTTGAAAAAATCAAAGCCGCCTACGAGCTTGAGCACCAGCTCAACCGCGAGGCCGTGAGCGAGGACGAACTGCCGCTCTCCTTTCAGGAAATCACCCCGCGCTGGCTCACCGCCATCCTCTGCGGCAAGGTGCGCGGCGCCGAGGTGCTCAGCGTCAAGCTCGGCCCGGTTGATAACGGCTCCTCCAACCGCCGCCGCCTGCACATCGAATATAACCATGAAGGCACGCACGCCAAACTTCCCACCGCCATCTTCTGCAAGGCCACTCACGACCTCGCGAACCGCATCGTCCTCGGCGTCTCCGGCGGCGGCATCTGCGAGGCGAATTTCTACAACCAGATCCGCCCGCTCCTGCCCATCGAGGCCCCGGTTCCCTATTTCGCGCGGTTTGACGAGGAAACCTACAATTCCATGATCATGCTGGGCGACCTCAGCGACACCGTGACCGAATTCTGCAACCACAACACGAACATGACCCGCGCGCGCGCCGAAAGCCAGATGCGCCTGCTCGGCAAGCTGCACGGCGCCTGCTACGGTCATGAAATCCTGAGCCGCCGCCTCGGCATTTTCCCCACCTTCAAGGAGTTCTTCGCCTGCTCGATGCAGTTCGGCCTGCGCGAGGGCACCGACGCCGGCTTCCTCGCCGCCCGCGAGGTCATTCCCGCCCGTCTCTATGCCCGCCACGCCGAAATCTGGGACGCCACCATCGCCGCCGTCGATGAGGGCGACCGCCTGCCCAACACCCTCTCGCATGGCGATGTGCACCTGAAGAACTGGTACGTCGCCGGCAGCGGCGAAATGGGCCTGAGCGACTGGCAATGCTGCGGCCGCGCCCATTGGGGCCGCGATGTCGCCTACGCCATCAGCTGCGCCCTCACGGTTGAAAACCGCCGCCTCTGGGAGCGCGATCTGCTGAGCCTCTACCTTGATGAAATGCACCGCGCCGGCGGCCCCAAAATCGCCTTCGACGATGCCTGGACCAGCTACCGCGCGCAAATCGTCTCCGCCCTGGCCTGGTGGACCGTCACCCTCTGCCCGCCGCCCGGCCTGCCAGACATGCAACCGCGTGACATCACGATCGAGTTCATCAAGCGCATCGCCACCGCCATGGACGATGTGGACACGCTCGCCCTCTTCAAGGCCTGAACCATGCGCCCCGGCGCGGATCATTTCGGCTTCGCCGGCAAGGTCGCCCTCGTCACCGGCTCAACCCGGGGCATCGGCCTCGCCGCCGCGCGCCTCTTCGCCGCAGGCGGCGCCAGCGTCGTCATCTCCTCGCGCAAGCCCGAGGCCTGCGCTGTGGCCGCCGCCGCCATCACCGCCGCCGGCGGCCACGCCATCGCCATCCCCGCCCATGTCGGCCGCGCGCCTGATTGCGCGCACCTGGTCGAGGAAACCCAAAACCGCCTCGGCCGGCTCGATATCGCTATCGCCAACGCCGCGGTCAATCCGGTATTCTCCCCCGTCAGCAATCTCGCCGAGGAAAGCTGGGACAAAGTCATCGCCACCAACCTCACCGGAGCCTGGCACCTGGCCCGTTTCGCATTGCCCGCCATCGCCCGCCAGCATGGCGGCGCCATGGTCTTCATCTCCTCCATCAACGGCCGCTTCGGCATCCCCAATTCCGGCGCCTACGGCATTTCCAAGGCGGCGGTTGAGCAGCTCACCCGCCAGCTCGCCGTGGAGTGGGGGAGCCAGAACGTGCGCGTCAACGCCGTCGCGCCCGGCACCACCCGCACGGACATGATCCGCGCCCTCACCGCCAACCCCGCCTTCATCGAGGCGGTGGAATCCCGCACCCCCCTGCGGCGCATCGCCGACCCCGAGGACATCGCCGCCGCCATCGCCTTCCTCGCCAGCACCGCCGCCCGCCACATCACCGGCCAGGTCCTCACGGTGGATGGCGGCGAGACCATCCTGCGCGGCGCGCTCTAAAAGAATAATTTTCAAAAGTTTTTTGGGGCCTGGCCCTTTTTTGCAAAAA
>JAKBAQ010000111.1 GCA_021808985.1 Pseudomonadota bacterium | reverse complement strand
GATAATTCTCAAAAGTTTTTTGGGGTCTGGCCCTTTTTTGCAAAAAAGGGCCAGAATCTTGGGGAGCTTTTTATAAAAAGCTCCCCAAACCCCGCAAAAATTTTTAATAATTTCAATCCGCCCGCTGGCTCAGCGCGGCCTGGGCGCGAACAAGGCGGCGATCCTGGCCGGGTCCACTTCCTCAAGCCGCGGCGGCAGCCATTTGGGGGCTTTGTCCTTGTCCACCAGCAGGGCGCGCACGCCCTCTATAAACTCCGGCCCCATCGCCAGCTTGCAGGCAAGGTCGAACTCCATGGCCAGGCACCCGGCCAGATCCAGCCCCGCGCCGCGCCGGATGATCTCGAAGCTCCAATGCACCGAGCTTGGCGAATGCTGGCGCAGCTGCCCCAGCGTCGCCATGGCGAAGCTCCCGCCATCCGCCTCCAGCGTGGCGATGATCCCCTCCACGCTGTTCTGGCTGAAGGCCCGGTCGATCAGCGCCCGCTCCCCCGCTAGGCTGAAAGCGGGGAGCGGCGCCGCGAATTCGGCCACCGCCGCCACACCGTCGCGCACAATCGCCTCGCCCATCGCCGCGATTCGCTCGCTCGGCACGAAATGCGTGGCAAACCCGGTATGCACCGCATCCGCGCCCGTCACCCGCGCCCCGGTCAGGCCCAGATACATGCCAAGCGCCCCCGGCATGCGCGGCAGCACATAGCTGGCGCCAACATCGGGGAAGAGCCCGATCCCGGTCTCCGGCATCGCCACCAGCGCCTGCTCGGTGGCGATGCGGTGGCTGCCATGCACCGAAATGCCAACCCCGCCGCCCATGCACAGCCCGTTGATAATCGCGGCATACGGCTTGCGCAGATCCGCGATCGCCTGGTTCATCGCATATTCAATGCCAAAGAAAGTCTCCGCGATGCTGGCATCCCCCGCCACCGCCCCGGCATGGAGCATCCGCACATCGCCGCCCGAGCAGAACCAGCGCTCCAGCGTGTCCACCAGAATCACATGCACCCCCGGATCGGCGCCAAACTCATCCACGGCGGCGCGGATCGCCTTCACCATGTCCAAATTGAGCGCATTGAACGCCTTTGGTCTGTTCAACCGGATGCGTCCTGCTCTACCCTCACGCCAGACCTGAACCTCACGATCCATTCACCGCTCTCCAAAAATTTTGCTGGAGAAGTACAGAATGTTTCGTTCAAGACAAGGGGATGCGATGGTGGAGTTCCACGCGGATGAGCGTAAGGCGCATGAATCCTCCCTCTGGGCGGTGGTGGCGATGAGCGGGCGGGTAATCCGCATCGCCGAGGTTTACGCAAGCCGCAGCGCCGCCCTGGCCGACAAAACCTGGCGCGAGGCGCAGGTGCGCGCCTATGCCGGGTTTCTGGAGTCATCCGCCCAGCCCATCCCCATCTATGCCATCAAACCCATCCGCCGGACCGACCTGCCGCGCCGCTGGAAACCGCTCCCCGCCCTGGGATTCCTGAATGGAAGGCTCTGATATGAACGAGTTCCGCATTGAACATGACAGTCTGGGCGAGGTTCAGGTCCCGGCGGCCAGGCTCTGGGGGGCGCAAACCCAGCGCAGCATCGAGAATTTCCCCATCGGCCAGCGCGACCATGTCTGGGGCAGGGAGGTCATCCGCGGCTTCGGCGTCCTCAAAAAGGCCTGCGCCCTGGCCAATCAGGCGCTGGGCCAGCTGCCGGCCGAGAAGGCCGCCCTCATCGTGCGCGCCGCCGAGGAGGTGATCCACGGCCAGTGGGACGCTGAATTCCCCCTGGTCGTGTTCCAGACCGGCTCGGGCACCCAGAGCAACATGAACGCCAACGAGGTCATCGCCAACCGCGCCATCCAGCTCGCCGGCGGCACCCTGGGCGGCAAAAAGCTGGTTGACCCGAACGACGACGTCAACCACTCGCAATCCTCCAACGACACCTTCCCCACGGTCATGCACATCGCCGCGGTCGAGACGGTGGAAAACACCCTGCTCCCCGCCATTTCCGCCCTGCTGGCTGTCTTCGAGGCGAAAAGCCAGGCCTTCGCCGATGTGGTGATGAGCGGGCGCACCCATCTGCAGGACGCCGCCCCCATAACCCTCGGCCAGGTCATCTCCGGCTGGGCCGCGCAGCTGCAGGCGGCCATGGCGGGCATCCGCGCCACGCTGCCTGGCCTGCATGAGCTTGCCATCGGCGGCACGGCGGTCGGCACCGGGCTCAACGCGCACCCCAATTTCGGCGCCACGGCGGCGGAGTTCATCGCGCTGGAAACCGGCAAGCCCTTCCGCACCGCGCCCAACAAATTCGCCGCCCTCTCGGCACATGACGCCATGGTCGCCACCTCCGGGGCCTTGCGCGTGCTGGCCGGCGCGGCGATGAAAATCGCCAACGACATCCGCTGGTACGCCTCCGGCCCGCGCGCGGGCATCGGCGAGCTGCTGATCCCCGAAAACGAGCCCGGCTCCTCCATCATGCCCGGCAAGATCAACCCCACCCAGTGCGAGGCGCTGACCATGGTGGCCGTCCAGGTCTTCGGCAACGACCATGCGGTCGCCTTCGCCGGCAGCCAGGGCAATTTCCAGCTCAACGTGTTCAAGCCGGTGATGCTGCATAACCTGCTCGCCTCCGCCCGCCTGCTGGCCGAGGCGCTCAGCGCCTTCAACACCCGCTGCGCCGCCGGCATCGCCCCCGCACGGGGCCGAATCGCGGAAAATCTCGCGAACAACCTCATGCTCGTCACCGCCCTCAACCCGCACACCGGCTACGCGGTGGCGGCCAAGGTGGCGCTCAAGGCCCATCATGAGGGCCTCTCGCTGCGCGCCGCCGCCCTGGCCCTCAACGTCACCACGGCGGAACAGTTCGACGCATGGGTGAAGCCCGAGGAGATGACCCGGCCCCTGCGGGTTGAAAAGCAGCCGTGAAGGGTTTTGCCCTCGGCACTTGCTTTCCGGTGGCCGCGTCTGCATCTAATGCCCAGAACCCCGGCGCCCCACGGCGCCCCACCTTAGCGAAAGACCTGAATGATGGATGGCGGCGCCGAATCCCGGCGGATAACGATACACCGGCCAGAAGATTTTGCCCCCATGCGCGCGGCCGGCCTGCTGGCCGCCCAGACGCTGGACATGATCGGCCCCCACGTAATTCCCGGCGTCACCACCGAGGAGCTGAACACACTGTGCCATGATTTCATCCTGGCGCACGGCGCGGTCCCGGCCCCGCTCAACTATCGCGGCTTTCCCAAATCCATCTGCACCTCCATCAACCACGTGGTCTGCCACGGCATTCCCGGCGAGAAGAAGCTGCTCGACGGCGACATCGTCAACATTGACGTGACCGTGATCCTGAACGGCTGGTTCGGTGATTCCAGCCGCATGTACGTGGCCGGCACCGCCAACACCCGCGCCCGGCGGCTCATCGAGGTAACCTACGAGGCGCTGCTGCGCGGCATCGCCGAGGTCAAGCCCGGCGCCACGTTCGGCGATATCGGCTATGCGATCCAGTCCTACGTCGAATCCCAGCGTCTCAGCGTGGTGCGCGATTTCTGCGGCCACGGCATCGGCCGCAATTTCCACGAGCCGCCCAACGTCCTGCATTTCGGCCGCCGTGGCGACGGCGCGGTGCTCAAATCCGGCATGTTCTTCACCATCGAGCCCATGGTCAATGTCGGCCGCCCGGAGGTGAAGGTGCTGGATGACGGCTGGACCGCCGTGACACGCGACCGTTCGCTCTCCGCCCAGTTCGAGCACATGATCGGCGTGACCGACACCGGCCATGAAATCTTCACCCTCTCGCCGCAAGGCCACACCGCGCCGCCCTACGCCTGACGAAGAGGCGAAAAAAAAGGCCAGGGATTTCGCTCCCTGGCCTCATTTTGGAGCGCTCAGGCTCCGGCGGGGTCAATCCACCCCACATGCCCGTCCGGGCGGCGATACACCACATTCAGGTGCCCGTTCTTGGAATTGCGGAACATCAGCACCTGCTGGAACGCCAGATCCATCCGCATCACCGCGTCGCGCACGCTCAGCGTCTCGATGGTCGCATCCGATTCCGCGATGATGGTGGCGTGCAGCGCATCCGCCTCGTTCGGCTCCTCGGCGTGCGGCTCGGCCTCCGCGCTCGCCTCGGCCTGCAGCACATATTGCCGCCCGGCTTCGGGCTTGGCGCGGTTTCCCGCATCGCGCGCATGTTCCGAAACCCGGCGCCGGTAGCGGCGCAGACGGGTGGCGATATGCTCCGCCGCATCGTCGAAGGCGGCATGCGCATCGCCCGCCTCACCCTCGCCGCGCACGGTAATGCCCCGCCCGGCATGCACGTTGATATCGCAGGTAAAGAAACTTCGCGCCTTACTGAACGTAACGTGCGCCTCCAGCGCCTGGTCAAAATATTTATGGGTAATGACATCCAGATGCGTCGCCACATGCGTGCGCAGCGCATCAGAGAGATCAACTTGTTTGCCAGAGACCGTCAATTGCATGGTCTTCTCCCGAACCAAATCAGACTCGTAGTCCAAAGGGCCACCCATTCACCCTCTAGGCGGGCATTTTTCCCGCTTACGCTGCGCCGAGCCAGGTATCCGCAACGCGTCCCTGTATTTGGCCACGGTCCGCCGTGCTATGTCTATGCCTTCCTTTTGCAATATTGCCGCCACGGCGTCATCGGAGAGAATATTTTTTGGGTTTTCCCCCGCAATGAGGCTCTGCACCCGGTAGCGCACCGTCTCCGCGCTATGTGTTTGGCCGTCCGCGCTGGTCAGGGCGGTGGTAAAGAAAAATTTCAACTCAAATATGCCGCGCGGCGTGGCGATCGACTTATTGGAGGTAACCCGGCTCACCGTGCTCTCATGCAACTCCACCTCGGCGGCGATATCGCGCAAGGTGAGGGGGCGCAAATGGCTGATGCCGTGGTTGAAGAACCCCTCCTGCCGGCGGATGATCTCGGCCGAGACCCGCAAAATCGTCTGCGCGCGCGACTCCAGCGCCTTCACCAGCCAGGTCGCGCCCTGCATCTGCTCGGAGAGAAACGCCTTCGTCTCGCGTGAGGCCGAGGCCGCCAGCCGCGCATGAAACCCCCGGCGGATCAGCAGCCTCGGCATGGTCTCGGGGTTTATCTCCAGCATCCAGTCATTTGCCTCGCCGGTCTTCACCGGCAGCGGGCGCATCAGCACATCGGGTATCAGCGGGCGCAGCGGCTCCACCTCAAAGCGCGCGCCGGGCTTGGGGTCCAGCCGTTTCAGCTCGGCCACCATCTCGGCCATATCCTCGGCATCCACCCCGCAGAGCGTCTGCAGCGCCCGCATCTCGCGCCGGGCCAGCATCTCCAGGTTGGCCAGCAGCGCCGCCATCGCCGGGTCCAGGCGGTTCTGCTCGGCCAGCTGCGCGCTCAAACACTCAGCCAGATCCCGCGCGAACACGCCCACCGGGTCAAAGCGCAGCATTTTCGCGCGCACCGCCTCCAGCTGCTCCAGGCTCACCCCCAGGGTCGCGGCAATCTGCTCCGGCGGGTCAGAGAGCCGCCCAGCCTCATCCAGCGCCGCGATCAGCGCCGCCGCGATCACCCGCTCCCCAGTGGTGGAAAACGCCAGCCGCGCCTGCTGCTCCAGATGCTCGCGCAGATTCGGCCCCCTGGCGCTCAGCGCCTCCAGGCTGTTCCACGCATCCTCGTCATCCTGTCCGCCGCCGCCACCATGCGCGCCATCCGCGCCCGTCCCCGCGTCATAGATGTTGCTCACATCGATATCGAGCGGCGCATTCCCCGCCTCGGGCATCATGCCCGAGCTTGCGAAACTGGCGGCATCCGGCGGCTCAGCCACCGCCGGCGCCGGCATCTCGGGCTCGGCCGCGCGCTCAACGCCGGTATCATCCGCGCGTTCGAGCAGCGGGTTCTTCAGCAGCTCATCCTCGATGAACTGGCTCGCCTCGATATTGGAATATTGCAGCAGCTGAATGGCCTGCCGCAGCTGCGGCGTCATCACCAGCGATTGTGATTGCCGCAGCGCCAGCCGTGGACCAACTCGTTGAGCAAAAGAAGGGCGAGCAAAAGAGGGGCCAAGTGCCATGCACTCAGATTAACGCAACTCCCCACCGCCTCCAATAGATTTTGGCACAAAATCTGCATAAAAATGCCAGCCCAACTTGTTACGTCTCCAGATGGCGGTTGCGGCGCCACGGCCCGGCGTGGCACAATCGCGGCATGCACAGGCGCAGCTTCCTCACCGGCGTTTCCCTCTCCCTGGCTCTGCCCGGCCTTGCCCAGGCGCGCAATTTTTCGGGCTTTCTCGGCAGCTTGCGCGCCCGCGCCCTGGCTGATGGCATTCCCCCCGCCATCGTCGCGCAGACCACCCGAAACCTGACCCCCAACGCCGCCATCCTGAAGCTGGACCATCACCAGGCGGAATTCACCGAGACCTGGGACGACTATTATTCTCACGTTTTAAGCCATGCGCGCCTGCGGGCCGGCGCGCAAAAGGCCGCCCAAACCCGCAACCTGCTCGCCGCCGTCACCAGCCGCTACGGCGTGGGCGCCGAGCCTCTGCTCGGCATCTGGGGAATCGAGACCAATTACGGCGCCGACCAGGGCGATTTCAGCGTCATCGACGCCCTGGCCACCCTGGCATGGGACCGTGGCAGCCCCTTCTTCGCCGGCCAGGCCATTGATGCGATGCGCATCATCGCCAGCGGCGCGGCCCCGGCCGCGAAACTCCTCGGCTCCTATGCCGGCGCCATGGGCCAGCCGCAATTCATGCCCGGCGTCTACCTCTCCACCGCCGTCTCCTTCGCCGGCAACGGCCATCCTGACATTTGGGACTCAGACGCTGACACCCTGGCCTCGATGGCGAACTATCTGATGAAATATGGCTGGCGACCGGAGCAGCCCTCATCCGAGCCGGTATTCGCCCCGGATCTCACCCCCGCGCAAACCGGGCGCAAGGTGGTGCGCAGCCTCGCTGAGTGGCAACGCGCCGGGGTGCAGCGCCTGCCCGGCGCGCCCATCCTGCCTGGCGACACGCAAGCCTCGGTCCTCCTGCCCGGCGGCGCGGGCGGCGAAGCCTTCCTGATCTACGCAAACTTTCATGTGATAAGGCGCTATAATGCTTCGGATTTTTACGCACTCGCCGTCGGCGCGCTGGGGCGCTCAGTACTAAGCGCATGATCAACCGTTACATACTCGGCCTTTTCGCGATCCTCTCCAGTTGCGCGCACCAGAATGCCGGCCCGCCGCCCGGCCCGCTCACCTTCACCATCGGCAACCCCTATCAGGCGGGCGGCGAATGGCGCTACCCGCGCAATTACAATAATTATGACGCCACCGGCCTCTCCACCATCATCAGCGGCAACACCCCCGCCTACACCGCTGATAATGAAACTTATGACCCTGACGCCCTGGCCGCCTTCAGCCCCGTGCTGCAATTGCCTTGCATCGTCACCGTCACCAATCTGGTCAACGGCCATTCGGTGGATGTCCGCGTGAACGGCCGCGGCCCCGATATCCCCGGCCGCATCCTCGCCGTCACCCCGCGCGTGGCCCGCCTGCTCAACTACCCTTCCGGCGGCGTGGTCGAGGTGGAGGTGAAGCTCAACACCCAGCAAACCGCCATTCTGGACAGCACACTGGGCGACGGCCCGAAAATGACCGCCGCGCCCGAAGCCGGCATCACCGCCCAGAGCCTCGGCCCGCCCGGCTCCGCCACGGCCGGAACCACCCAGAACCTGACCCCTCTGGCAGCCGGCGACACATCGGCCAGCATCGCCCCGCTCACCGGCGCCATCACCGTCAGCCCCCCCTCGCCAGGGCCGCTTTTCGTGCAAATTCCAGGCTTTGGCCGGCCGTGGGACGCACGTGACGACATGCAGCGCCTGAGCGGAATGCCCACGCGCATCGTGCCGCAATTCGGCGGCGACCGCACGCTCTACGCCATCAACATCGGCCCCTACCATTCGGTCAAAACAGCCGACGCGGCGCTGCAACAAGTGCTCAGCCTGGGCATCCCCGACCCTGAGGTAATCGTGCGATGAGCGCACTGAAGGCAACCACGCGGTGAGCACCCCCCCAGGTGTCTTCATCACGCTCGAAGGCGGGGAGGGGGCTGGCAAATCCACCGCCGCCCAGCGCCTCAGCGCCTTGCTGCGCGCCGCGGGGCATGAGGTGCTGGCCACGCGCGAGCCAGGCGGCACGCCGGGCGCCGAGGCAATCCGCGCCCTGCTGCTGAACTCCGACACCGAACTGACCCCCATGGCCCAGACAATGCTGCATTTCGCCGCCCGGGCCGACCATGTGGCCCGCATCATCCGCCCAGCCCTGGCCCGCGGCGCGGTGGTGATCTGCGACCGTTACTCAGACTCCACCATGGCCTATCAGGCCTACGGCATGGGGGTTGAAATCCCCGCCATCACCGCGCTCACCCGCCTGATAGACCTTACACCTGACATCACCTTCATCCTTGAAGTCCCTGATGATGTTTCAAAATCCCGGCTGAAATCACGCGGCGCGGCAAGCGACCGCTATGAGCGTCTGGCCCCCGAGATAATGGCGCGCATCACCCAGGGCTTCCACGCCATCGCCACCGCCGAGCCAGCCCGCTGCCTGCTGCTTGACGGCACGCAGCCGCCCGAGGCCCTCGCCGCCCGCATGCGCGCCATCATTCAGGAACGGACGGGGCGCTGATGCTCGAAGCGCGCGCCAATCCCCATTTCCGGGGGCACGAGGCCGCGCTCG
>JAKBAQ010000110.1 GCA_021808985.1 Pseudomonadota bacterium | reverse complement strand
GCGCAAGGCGTAGCCGATCTTCCCCGCGTCATACCAGCGCAAGGCCGCCACGGCGCTGATTCCCGGCGGGATTTCCGGAATGATGGAATCCCAGTTCACCACCTGCAGCAAGGGAGATTTCCCCGGTTTGGCCGGTATCGCGGCATTGGGGATGACACCATAGGTCACCTCGGCCGCGATCAGCATGGCGGCGCTGGTCAGCAGCAAGGCGGAGAACACCGCCACCGCGTTGCGCCAGCGCGGGCGCCATCCCGCGGCCCAGTGGCCGAGCATTGGCAGCAGCAGCAAATATCCGGGCGTTGCCCAGTGGTAGAGAATACGGGTGGAGGACCAGATGCCGACCACCGAGAACAGCACCACGGGCAAAATGGACAGGCAGCTCAGCATCCAGCCGCGCCGCTCCTGTGGTCCGCGGCGCAGGGCGCGCAGCAGCTGGCCCATCATCGGCAGCCAGAGCCACGGCAGCACGAACAGCGCCTCGCCGCCCCAGATGCTCAAGGGTGCCAGCAGATGCAGCCGCAATCCCAGCGCGCGTCCGCTCTGGTAGCCGAATGACTGCCAGCCATGCCGCGCGTTCCAGTATATCACGGGGGTGAACATCAGCACCGCCAGCATTCCGGCTCCCCAGGGGGTAAACCGGCGCAGCTGCCGGCGGGCCGTGGGCTCGGTGAGAAGCAGCAACACCGCCCCCATGAGAACCAGCGCGGCGCTGTACTTGCTCAGCATCGCCAGCCCGGCGAAAAATCCGGCCGCCGCCCACCATCGCGGCTCCGGCTCGGCCTTGCCGTCCGCCACGCCCAGCGCGCGGCTCAGCGCATAGGTGGCGGCCAGCAGGGCGGTGTCGAGCGGCCCGTCGGGCAGTACCCAGCAGCCAAAGGCGAGCGAGAACACGGGCGAGATATTATACGCCACCACCGCCCAGAAACCCGCCCGCGCGCCATAGAGCCGCGTCGTGAGCAGATACAGCAGCCATGAGGAGAGCGCTGAAAGAATAATGAAGGGCAGCCGCACCACAATCGGGCTGGCATTGCCGAAGAGCCGGCGGCTGCCAAGCTCCAGCCACCAGGAGGCCAGGGGATGGTCAAAATACGAGATGGCGAACCGGTGGCTCGCCGCCACCATGTAGCTCTCATCGATTCCCAATCCGGTATGGCGGGCGAATATCAGGCGCAGGGTGGTGGCCAGCAGCACGACGATGAGGGCGTTCTTCATGCCCGTTTGCATGGCGCGGCGGGGCGTGCTTGGCAAGCGGGGGAGGGGGGTATGCCGGCACGAGACATGACCATGCCGTAAGGCTTCAGTCCACGCCCACCCCGATGATCGCGCCGTTGCCGGCCTGCAGCAGCACGGCCATATGCCGCCCCGCGGGGCGTGACATGCTCATGGCCATTTCCTGCCCGCTCCACGGGCCAAGGCTGGTGATGCTGCGCACCACATTCACCTCGGTGAGCACGGTGCCCCGATTCACCCCGCCGCTGATATGGGTGACACGCTTGGCGTCAAAGCCGAGCAGCAGGATATTGGCGTTGCCGCTGCCCATGCCGATGGTGATACGCACCATCGCGCCGCCCTTCACGCTCACCGGCACATTCCCCGCCGGGGCGGCGCGCGCGGCGGCGATGGCGGTCTCCAGCCTGGCGGCATCCGCCCCCGCCAGCGCCACGGTGCCATCCACGATGGTTTGCGGCGTATACACGTTCTGGCTGTTGGCGATGGCCGCGTACCATGCTTGGCGGGCGGTCGCGGCCGCCAGCGAGTCCGGGTCTTTCCAGGCTGGGCTGTTCCAGTAAGGCACGTTCAGGCTCAGCGGCAGCACGCCAGGATTTTTGGCGTAGGAGGCCAGCAGCGCATCGGCGGGCAGGCAGGCGGCGCAGGCCTGCGAGGTGAACAGCTCCACCACCACCGGGCGCGCCCGCGCGGCCAGCGGCATGGCCAGCCCCATGCCCACCAGCAGCAGCGCGGCGCGCGAAGGTTTCAAGAGCCGCTGAACCAGTTGTAGCCCTGGTCCTCCCAATAGCCGCCGGGATAGATGTTGGTGACCGCCATCTGCACGATGGATTTCGGATTCTTGAAGCCAAGCTTGGTGGGAATGCGCAGCCGCACCGGCGCGCCGAATGGCGGGGTGAGCGGCTGGCCCAGGAATTTCAGCGCCAGTATGGTTTGCGGGTGCAGCGCGGAGGGCATGTCGATACTCGTATAATATCCATCCGCGCATATGAAGGAAACATAGCGGCAGCTGGTGTCGGCGCCGATGCGGCGGAGAAAATAACCCAGCGGCACCCCCGCCCATTCGCCGATGACACGCCAGCCTTCAACACAGGTAAGCCGGGTGATCTGCGCCGCCTGCGGCAGCGCGTTCAGCGCCGCCAGGCTCCAGGGGGACTTGTCCTGGATCTGGCCGCCCAGCTCCAGCCGGAAGGTCGCGGGGTCCACCACCAGAACCTGGGAAATATCATAAAACGCATTGAAGCGCGGCGGCATGGTGATCTGGTCGGCCCGGAAGGTCGGCGCCAGCGTGTGCGGGTTGAACAGCGCCTCCTGCACCCGGTCGTTCCAGGTGGACATCGCATGCAGGAACTTATCGGCGAGGTCCGGATCCGCCGGGTTTTCATAGTCGCAGGCCGGCAGCGTGCTGAGCGCGCCCATCGCCATTGCGCGCAAGAGCATGGAACGGCGGTTGATGTTCCTCATGGCCCGATCCTCCCGCCCGTGATCATGGGTGGCAGCACCTTGGGCACGATGGCGACCAGCAGCACATGGACCGCCAGAAAGCCGGCAATGGCCGCCATGGCGAAGAAATGCACATAGCGCGCGATGACATAGCCGCCGCACAAATCGCAGAAAAACCAGAGCTGCACCGGCTTCCAGATGGCCAGGCCGGATATGACGATAACCACGCCCGCGAACAGCACGCCCAGATACAGCAGCTTTTGCACGGCGTTATAAACCCCGGCCTCATGCGTCATCCTGAAGGTGAGGGCGGCGCTCAAATCCCGCCAGAGCGCGCGCGGCGTGAGCGGAAAAAACTTCCCGAAATGCCCGCTGGCGGCGCTCCAGATGAAATAGACCAGACCGTTGGCAACCAGCAGCCACATGAACGCCAGATGCCAGGCAATGGCCGCGCCCAGCCATTGGCCAATGGTGATGAGACGGGGAAACGTGAAGCCGAACAGCGGCGAGGCATCGTAAATCTGCCAGCCGCTGCCGATCATCATCACAATCGCCAGCGCGTTCAGCCAATGTGTGAGCCGCAGCGGCCATGGGTGGATCACCCGGCGTTTTGGTTTCTTGTCAGCCATGCCACATCCCCTTGCTTTATCTCCGGCACAGGCTGCGCCCGGGGCGGGTTCGCGTCCAGGCATGGAATTAATGCCCAAAGAGCATTGGCCCGTGCCGCCCGCGGCGGGGCATACCGCTCTCACCGGAGCTTGTCCGGCTATATAACAGGAGATTTTCCCATGAAGTCACGCATTTTTTCCGCCGCCCTCTGCGCTTTCATGTTCAGCGCCGGCGCCGCGCTGGCGCAGAGCGCCAACACCATGAGCACCAACGCCATGGGCGGCAACACGATGGCGCCAAGCGGCATGAGCAGCAACGGCATGTCGCACAACACCATGGCGCCGGCGGCTAAAAAGACCGATGCGATGAAGCCGGACGCCATGAAGGCGAACACGATGGCGCCGGGCGGCATGTCCAGCAATGGCATGCAGCAATAATGCATTGTCATCGCGCCGCGCCGGCGCGATAAAGTGTCCACAGGCGGGAGAAAGGAGCTGAAAATCGACACACTGGCATCCCGCCTCGATGCGTTGCTCGCCAGCCGGCGCCAGAGCGCGGAGTGGGAGGCGGCGTATCAGGAAATCCTGCTCAAGCTCAACCGGGCGGGGTTTCTCTCCGGCATCGCGCAAACCGGCGCGATGTTTCCGGATTTCGTGCTGCCCAGCGCCGAGGGCAGGCTGGTGGCGCTGGCCGACCAGCTGGCGCGCGGGCCGGTGGTGCTCTCGTTTTTTCGCGGCGAGTGGTGCCCCTTCTGCAAGCTCGCGCTGGATGCCCTGGCGGAGGCGTTGCCGCGCATCGAGGATGCCGGCGCCAGCTTGCTGGCGCTCACCCCCGAGACCGGCGGACTGCCGCTCAGCATGAAAAACCGCCACGGCGCGCTGTTTGAGGTACTGGCGGATGTGGATTTCGGCGTTGGCCTGTCCGTCGGCGTCGTGTTCAAAATCCCCAAGCTCTACCGCGCGCGGCTAGATGCCTCGGGGCTGAATTTCCCCCAGCGCCACGGCAACGCCGCCTGGTGCCTGCCGGTGCCGGCCACCTTCATCATCGCGCCGGATGGCCGCATCGCCTGGCGGTTCGTGGATGTTGACTTCACCCACCGCGCGGAGCCGGACGATATACTGGCCGCGCTGAGGGGAATGTAGCGGATGGAACTCTCACAAGTCCGCTATTTCATCACTTTATGCCGCACGCTCAATTTTTCGCGGGCGGCGGAGCAATGCAATGTCACGCAGCCGGCATTCTCGCGCGCCATTCAGCGGCTGGAGGAAGAACTCGGCGGCGCGCTCCTGTTCCGTGAACGAAATTTAACCCAGCTCACCGAGCTGGGGCGCGCCTTGTGCCCGCATCTGGAAAGCATGCTGGAGGCCGCCGATGCCGCCACCGCGCTGGCGCGGGCGCGGCGGGGGAATGTGCCGGCCAGCCTGAAAATTGGCCTCGGCCCCGGCGTGGGAACGGCGAGCATCGTCGGCGCCGTGCGCGAGGTGACGAAAATGCTGCCCGGCTGCGCGCTGCATTTCAACGAATCCAGCCCCGCGGCGCTGATTGACGCCATGCTGACCGACCGGCTGGACTGTGCGCTGCTGCCCGATGATTGCGACCTGCCGGAGCGGTTGAACCGCTGGCCGCTCTATACCGAGAATGCCGTCGCCGTGCTGCCGGGAGACCATCCATTGGCCGCGCGCAACGAGCTGACCGGGCGCGATGTGCTGGAGGAGACCATTCTGGTTGGTGACGCCTGTGGCGGCTTCGCGCAAAATTTTGAGCGGATCAGCGGATTTTCTCTGCGCTTGCAGCGTTGCAACGGCGCGGTGGCGCAATTGCTGGATCTGGTGGGCGCCGGGCTGGGCATCGCGCTGCTCTCCGGCCGGCTGGGCATTGCGCCGCCGCTGGTGGCGCGCCGCTTCACCGACCCCGAACTCTCCCGGCGCATCCTGCTCACCGCGGTGGCCGGGCGTCCGCTCCCCCCGGCGGCGGCGAATTTCGTGAAACTTTGCCGCGCTCAGGCGTTTTTGTAACCCCGGCGCAGCAGGCGCTGCAGCGGCCGGTCCACGTTGAATGTCAGCCAGATGGCCAGGGCGTAGATCAGCAGCAGCAGTACGCCTTCCACCAGAATATTCGCGCGCCAATGCGCCGGCAGCAGCGTATCGGCCGCCAGCAGCAGCGGCGAATGCGAAATATAGAGCGGGTAGGAAACAGCCCCCGCCCTGGCCGCCCATTTGCCCAGCCGCAGAATGCCGCAATGCTCCAGCATGGCCAGGCCGAACATCACTCCGGCATAGCCGAGCGCCAATACCGCGAGATTGAGCGGCCCCGGATAAACATATCCCCATTGGGTAACGCCGAGTTTCATGAACATCAGCACCCCGCCGATGAGCAACCCCGCCAGCGCCAGCATGATGCTGGGGCGCGATTTTATCAGCAGCCAGCCGCCGAGCAGCCCGGCGAAGAAATATAGTTCAAAAACTGAAATGAAATGGTTGTTGAGACCAACCGCATGCAGAAACATGATGTTGTAGCGGTGGATATGGAAAAGCCGGAACACCCGGATCGGCACCAGCAGCCAGAGCACGCTCAGCACCCATCCCGCCAGGATAACCCGGCCAATAAAGGGTAGCAGGCACAGGCCGAACATGATGTAGAAGGCGACCTCGTAACGCAGCGTCCAGGCCGGGGGGATCAGGTCGTTCACCACATGCGGCGCCAGTGAGAAGAGCGCCCAGTTGGTGCCCGCCGGGGCCAGCCCGTGGTAATAGTAGAACATCACCGGCAGCAGCATGAGCCAGTAGAGCGGATAAATCCGGCATATCCGCCGCCACCAGAATTTGAACGGCCCGCGCGCGTGGCCAAAATCGCCATGATGCGCGGTGATCATCACGAAGCCGCTGAGCACGAAGAAATATTGCACCCCAAGCGGGCCGGGGGCGGCGCTCAGGCTGACGAGGTGTGAGATCATGACCAGGCTGGCGGCGACCAGCCGGCCAAGCTCCAGCGAGCCAAGCCGGCGCCCCGGCGCGCGTAATGCGGCTGCTTTCAAGTTCCGAGCAGGCCTTCCGCGCACGCGTCCAGAATCGCCGCCGCGTCAATCTCGTATTCATGGTAGAGATCGGTGATATCGCCCGACTGGCCGAAACGGTCAGGCCCCAGCGCCATGATCCGGTTGCCGCGCACGCCGCCGAGCCAGGCATGAGCCGCTGGATGGCCGTCCAGCACGCTCACCAGCGCCGCGCCGGGCGCGAGCGGGGCAAGCAGGTCTTCGATATGCGAACTGGCATGCAGCCCCTGGCGGCGCTGGCGCTGGGCCGCGCGCCATCCGGCATACAGCCGGTCGGGGCTGGTGATGGCGAGCAGCCCGGCCTCGGGCACATCCTCGCGCAGCAGGGCGAAGGCCTTTTCCGCCTCGCCCGCCACCGCCCCCTGGGTGGCGATGGCGATACCAGCCCCCGGTGCTGGCGGCACCACCCAATGCCCGCCAGCGATGACATGCGCCGCATTCAGCGTGCGCTCTGGCTGGGGCAGCACCTGGGTGGAGAGCCGCAGCCAAACAGCCGAGCCCTCGGGCTTTTGCATATGCTCGAAGGCATGGCGCAGCAAAATCGCCAGCTCGTCGCAATAGGCGGGCTCGAAGCTCGCCAGCCTGTCCTGCACGATCGCCAATAGCGGCGTGTTGGTGGCCTGGTGCTGTCCGCCCTCGGGCGCCAGGGTTATGCCGCTGGGGGTGGAGATGAGCAGAAACCGCGCATCCTGGTAGCAGGCATAAAACAGCGCATCATGGCCACGGTTCACGAACGGGTCATACACCGTGCCGACAGGCAGCAGCCGCGCGCCGTTCAGATCATGCGAGAGCCCGGCGGCGCCGAGCAGGAGGAAGAGATTCTGCTCGGCGATACCAAGCTCGATATGCTGCCCCTGGGCATTGCTGCCCCAGCGTTGCGCGCTGGCCAGCTTGGCGTCGCGGAACGCATCCTCGCGGGTGTGCCGGTCAAACACGCCGCGCCGGTTTATCCAGGGGCCGAGATTGGTGGAAACCGCCACATCCGGGCTCATGGTGACAATGCGGCGCGACATCTCGGCCGACTCTCCCTGCGCCCGGCCGATTTCGGAGAGGATTTCGCCAAACCCGGCCTGCGTGCTCATGCGCCGACCGGTAATGCGCGGCTGCGGCAGCGTGGCGGGAATCGGCACGCTGGCCGCCGGCAGGCGGCGGCCGCCGGGTGTCAGCGGCGTGGCGTAAGGCACGCTGTTGACAAAATTCTCCATCGCGCGCGGCGCGGCCACCCCCTCGAAACGCTCCCATTCATGCCCGGGGCGGATATTCATGGCGGCGCGGAAGGCATCCATCTGCTCCACCGTCATCATGCCGGCATGGTTGTCCTTATGCCCGGCAAAGGGCAGGCCCATGCCCTTGATGGTATAAGCGAGGAACACGGTCGGCTGGCTGGACTGGGCAGCGGCGCGGAACGCCTGGGTCAGGCTGCCCAGGTCATGCCCGGCCAGATTGGTCATCAGCGCGCCAAGCTCCGCATCGCTCAGCGGATCGATGATCGCGCGCACCCCCCGGTTTTTGGCCAAATCCTCCAGAATCGCCTGCCGCCACGCCGCCCCGCCCTGAAAGGTGAGCGCCGAATAGGTCGAGTTCGGGCAGGCATCCACCCAGTTGCGCAGCGCGCCACCGCCCGGTCGCGCGAACGCCGCCTCCAGCCGCTTGCCGTATTTCAACATCACGACCCGCCAGCCCATGTCGCGGAACAACCCCTCGAAGCGGCCGAACAGCCGGTCGGGCATCACCGAATCGAGGCTCTGGCGGTTGTAGTCCACCACCCACCACACATCGCGGACATCGTGCTTCCAGCCCTCCAGCAGGGCCTCATAGATGTTGCCCTCGTCCAGCTCGGCATCGCCCGCGATGGCGATCTGCCGCCCGCGCGGGGCGTCGGGGTCCACCATGGCATGCGCGCGCACATAATCCTGCATCAGCGAGGTGAAGCTGGTCATCGCCACGCCAAGGCCGACCGAGCCGGTGGAAAAATCAATCTCCGGTCCATCCTTGGTGCGCGACGGATAAGCCTGCGCGCCGCCAAACTGGCGCAGCCCCGCCATCTGCTCCACGCTCTGCCGGCCAAAAAGATAATTGACGGCATGCAGCACCGGGCCGGCATGCGGCTTCACCGCCACCCGGTCCTGCGGGCGCAGGCTGTCAAAATACAAAGCCGCCATGATGGCGGTAACCGAGGCGCAGGAAGCCTGATGCCCGCCGACTTTCAGGCCATCGCGGTTTGGCCGCAGATGGTTGGCGTTATGGATCATCCATGAGGATAGCCAGAGCAGCTTCCGCTCAATGGCCGTCAACATTTCCAATCCATCGAGTTCCGGTTCTATCGGCCGCATTTCATTCATGCCTGGAAGTCTAGAGCAAAGCCGCCGTCATGGGAATCACCCGCGGCCACGGCCTGGTTGCAAGGGCCATAAAATTGCTGCATC
>JAKBAQ010000109.1 GCA_021808985.1 Pseudomonadota bacterium | reverse complement strand
TAGAGTCTCTTTCTTTTGATCTGAATCGTTTTGGGATTCCGGCGCGGCGGGAAATCTGATTCAAGCTTATTGCTGGATTGGAGGTCAGCATGGGATGGGCCGGCATTATTCGAATGATTTGAGAGAGCGTGTTGCGGCGGCGGTTTTGGCTGGCCGTTCGTGCCGCGAGGTGGCGGCGCTGTTTTCGGTGAGCGTTGCGAGCGCGGTGAAGTGGTCGCAACGTCTGCGGCAGACGGGCAGTGCGGCGGCGAAGCCACAAGGGCGCCAACAAGCTCGTGCTTTGGCACCGCATCAGGCCTGGATTTTGGAGCGGCTTGGCGAGCAGCCGGATTTGACGATGCGCGCCTTGGCGCTTGAACTGGGCGAGCGCGGCATTGTCACCAGCGAGGTCTCCGTTTGGCGCCTGGTCCGTGACGCCCGGCTCAGCTTCAAAAAAAACGCTGTTCGCCGCCGAGCAGGATCGCCCGGACGTGGCGCGCAAACGCCGGTTCTGGAAGAAATATCAGGGCCGGCTGGCACCTGAGCGGCTGGTCTTCATTGATGAAACTTGCGCCAAGACGAACATGACCCGCACCCGTGGCTGGTCGCCGCAGGGCGCGCCTCTGCTCGCGAAAGTACCACACGGGCATTGGAAAACTCTGACCTTCCTGGCGGCCCTGCGGTCAGATCGCATCGACGCCCCATTCGTCCTCGACCGGCCGATCAACGGCAAAAGCTTTGCCGCCTACATCAAGCAAATGCTGGTGCCGACATTGTCGCCCGGGGACATCGTCATCATGGACAATCTCGGCAGCCATAAGGGGCCAGAAATACGTAAAGCCATCCGAGAGGCAGGCGCCAAGCTCCTGTTCTTGCCGCCCTATAGCCCAGACCTGAACCCCATCGAGCAAGTTTTTGCGAAGCTCAAAACGCTACTCCGCAAGGCCGCCGAGCGATCCATCGAGGCAACCTGGAAACGCATCGGCACTTTGCTCAACGAGTTCAAATCACAGGAATGCACAAACTACCTCAGAAACTCAGGATATGCGTCAAATTAGGTGAAAGAGACTCTAGCGCCTGTCTTAAGGTTTTCCCTTATAACAAATTGAATTGATTAAAAATTTTTGCGGGGTTTGGGGAGCTTTTTATAAAAAGCTCCCCAAGACTCTGACCCCTTTTTTGCAAAAAGGGCCAGCCCCCAAAAAACCGGCCTCAGCCTGGCACCATCTCGTCAGCCCATAGCTGCGCGATGCTCTGCCGGGGCGTGATGAGGTAAAACGCCCCGCCGTCCACCAGCACGGCGGCGGCGCGCGGGCGGGCGTTGTAGCTGCTGCTCATCACCGCGCCGTAAGCCCCCGCATCCAATATCGCCACGCGCGCGCCCGGCGCCATGGGCGGCATCGGGCGGTCCTTGGCGAAGCAATCCGCGGTTTCGCACACCGGGCCGACGATATCGGCAGCCGTCGCCGGAACCTGCAACGCCGCCGCGCCGAGCGGCAGAATCCCGTGCCAGGCTTCGTAGAGGGCAGGGCGCATCAGATCATTCATCGCCGCATCCAGCACGATGAAGCGTTTGTCCCCGGCCTGTTTTTCCAGGATCACGCTGCTCAGCAGCATCCCCGCCGGGCCGACCAGGTAGCGTCCCGGCTCCAGCAGCAGCCGCACGCCAAGCGCGCCCACCTCGCGCCGCACGGTGGCGGCGAAGGCGGCCAGCGGCATTCCCGGCTCATCGCCATAGCCAATGCCCAGGCCGCCGCCGAGGTCGAGCACCGAAACCGCCAGCCCGGCATCGCGCAGCCCGCGCACCATGGCGGCGGCCTTGCGGTAAGCCTCCGCATAAGGCGCTGGCGAGAGTATCTGGCTGCCGATATGCAGCGCGATGCCCACCGGCTCCACCCCCGGCAGGCTTGCCGCGCGCGCATAGAGCGCCGGAATATCCTGCGCCGCGATGCCGAACTTATTCTCCGCGAGGCCGGTGGTGATCTTCTCATGCGTGCCCGCATCCACATCCGGGTTCATGCGCAGCACCACCTTGGCGCGGCGCCCCATCCGCGTGGCGATGGCCGAGATCATCTCCAGCTCCTCGGCGCTTTCCACGTTAATCTGCCCAATCCCCGCGCCCAGCGCCTCGGCCAGCTCCACCGGCGCCTTGCCCACGCCCGAATACACCACATCGGCGGCTGCCATCCCGGCGCGCTGGGTGCGCAGAAACTCGCCAAGGCTCACAACATCAGCCCCCGCGCCCAGGTGGCGGAAAATATTCAGTACGGCCAGATGGTCATTGGCCTTCACCGCGTAATGCACATGCACATCCAGCCGCTGCGCCGCCAGCGCGCCGGTCAGGGCGGCATAGCGCGCGCGCATGCTCCCCGCGCCGTAAACCCAAACCGGCGTGCCGTGCGCATCGGCGATGGCGTTCAGCGCCACGCCCTCAAAGCACAGCCCGTCATGCGCGTGCATCGCAAGCGCGGGGCGCGCGGCCAGAAGCTCCGGCAGGCCGGCCGCGTGTGTTGCATCGGCCATGGCTATGGCGCTGGGTAGACGTGCGGATACGTCACCGCCGAGGCCGGGCCGGGCGGGGAGGGGTCGCCGCGCCGCCCGCAGGCACTCAGCGCCAGACAAAGCATCAAGCCCAGGATGAGTCGTGTCATGAGAGTTGTTCCAGCCATTTTGCCGTCTGCGCGCTCACATTCGCGGGCGCCGTTCCGCCATAACTCACGCGTGAGGCCACCGAGGCCTCAACCGTCAGCACGCCAAAAATCTCCGCCGAGATCCGCGGCTCAACCCCGCGCATCTCCTCAAGCGTGAGTTGCGCGATATCCACCCCCCTGGCCTCCGCCAGCCGCACGATCTGTCCGGTCACATGGTGGGCGTCGCGGAAGGGCATTTTCAGCACCCGCACCAGCCAGTCGGCGAGGTCGGTCGCGGTGGAAAACCCCGAACCCGCCAGCTCGGCCATACGCGCGGTATCGGCGCTCAGGTCGCGCACCATCCCGGTGGTCGCGGCCAGGCAGAGCGAAATCGCCTCGCTCGCGTCGAACACCGGCTCCTTGTCCTCCTGCATGTCCTTCGCATAGGCCATGGGCAGCCCCTTCATCAC
The DNA here is from genome assembly GCA_021808985.1 of Pseudomonadota bacterium. Classification (GTDB taxonomy): domain Bacteria; phylum Pseudomonadota; class Alphaproteobacteria; order Acetobacterales; family Acetobacteraceae; genus Acidocella. Next base: position 5,773 of record JAKBAQ010000109.1, on the reverse strand, counting down.
CGTCAGCAGCCCCAGCAGATGGCCGAAAATCCGCCCCGTCTTGGCCCGCGTAAGCTCGGCGGCATCCGGGTTGCGCTTCTGCGGCATGATCGATGAGCCGGTGGTGAACGCATCGGAGAGCGAGATCAGCCGGTAGGGCGAGGAGCACCAGATGATGATCTCCTCGGCGAAGCGCGAGAGATGCATCGCCAGAATGGAGAGCGCGGAGAGATATTCCAGCGCGAAATCGCGGTCGGAGACGGAATCGAGCGAGTTCGCGGTCGGGCGCTCAAAGCCCAGCGCCGCCGCGGTGGCAAACCGGTCGATCGGAAACGAAGTCCCCGCCAGCGCCGCCGCCCCCAGCGGGCATTCGTTCAGCCGCCGGCGGGTATCGGCAAGCCGCCCGGCATCGCGCGCCAGCATTTCCACATAGGCCAGCAAATGGTGCCCGAAGGTGACCGGCTGCGCCGTTTGCAGATGCGTGAAGCCCGGCATCACGCTGCCCGCATGCTCCGCCGCGCGCGTGGCCAGCGCGCGCATCAGCTCCCGCACCTGCGCGCTCACATCGTCGATCGCGCGGCGCACCCAGAGCCGGAAATCCGTCGCCACCTGGTCGTTGCGGCTGCGCCCGGTATGCAGGCGGCGTGCCGCCTCGCCGATGCGCTCGGTCAGCCGTACCTCCACATTGGTGTGGATATCCTCCAGCGCATCGGCGAACACGAACCTCCCGGCCTCGATCTCGGCGGCGATCTCGCCAAGCCCCGCATCGATGGCGGCGGCATCCTCGGGGGTGAGAATTTGCTGCGCGCCCAGCATCGCGGCATGCGCGCGGCTGCCGGCGATATCCTCGGCCCACAGGCGGGAATCAAACCCGATGGACACATTTATCGCTTGCATCACGGCCGCGGGTCCGGCACCAAACCGGCCACCCCATTGCAGTTTCTTGGTCGCTGGAGTCTCGCTGTTGTCCGTCAAACCTGTCCGCCCATTGCTGATGTCCCGGCGATCCACCATCGCCGCCGCCGCTGGTCTAGCCGCCGCCGCCGGATGGGGCAAATTTTCCGCCGCGCAGCTCTCGGAGTCCGACCTGCCGGACGCCGCCCAGGTGATGACCCGCATGGCCCCCACCGTCGCGCCGCCCATGGTTTTCACCAACCTCAAGGGCAAGCGCCTCACCCTGGCGCATTATCTCGGCCACCCGCTTCTGGTGAATTTGTGGGCCACCTGGTGCGGCCCGTGCGATGCCGAGCTGCCCACCTTCGCCAGCCTGGCGCCCCGGCTCAAGCCCTTTGGCGCGCTCATCCTCCCGGTCTCTATCGACATGAACGGCGCCGACGCGGTGGTGCCCTTCTACAGCAGCCACGGCATCAAGGATCTGCCCATCCTGCTAGACCCCAACGGCAACAACATGAACGTCCTGAACACCAACGGCATTCCCGTCACCATCATCATCAACGCCGCCGGCCATATGGTGGCGCGGCTGGACGGCGCGGCGGACTGGAACACCAAAGCGGTGGTCGCCTTCATGCGGGGCCTGGGCGGCAAGCGCCCGGCCGCCAAGAAGAAGCTCTTCATCCCCGTATAGCCGCCAAACCAAACGGCGCATAAGCAAAACGGCGCGCCGTGGGGCGCGCCGTGCATGAACCAGGTTGCCCGGCGATGAGCTGAAACCGCGCCGCGGCGCCATCTCAGCGCATCGGGCGCTCAGGCGTTGGCGATGGGCGCCGCCGCCCCCTGCGCCCGGCGGGACTGCCAAAGCCCCACAAAGTCGATCGGCCCGAGCAGCACCGGCGGGAAGCTGCCGTCACGGGTGACATCGGCCAGAATATTGCGCGCGAAGGGGAACAGCAGGCGCGGGCACTCCACCAGCAGCACCGGCTCCTGCTGGTTCTCCGGAATCTCATGCAGCGTGAACACGCCGGCATATACCAGGTCGGCGATGAACACGACCACCGGCTTCTCCTCCGTGGCGCCGTTGGTGGCCGGGGCAATGGTGCCCTCGGCGCGGATCGCCAGCGCCACCTCGAACACGTTCTGGTCCTCCTGCAGGCGCTTCACCTGCACATCCAGCGTGATATTCACGGTCGGCGCCGCGCGCAGCTGGGTATAAATCGCCGGCGCGTTGGGCACCTCGAAGGACAGATCCTTCGTATACTGGATATTGAGGGCGAGAGGCGGCTGCGGCTGGGCCGGGGGAGCGGTTTCTGACATGCGAAAAGTTTCCTGTTATGAGTACGCGCCCGCCTAGCACAGCGGCAACGCCATGATAAGAGAGGGTTATGAGCGCACGTATTTTTATCGACGGACAAGCCGGCACCACGGGTCTGGGCATCGCGCAGCGCCTGCGCGGCATGCCGGGAATTGAGCTGATCACCCTGGAGGAGGCGCACCGCAAGGCGCCAAAGGCCCGCGCCGAGGCCATGGCTGGCGCCGATGTCACCGTGCTGTGCCTGCCCGATGACGCCGCGCGCGAGGCCGTGGCGCTCGCCCCGCCCGGCGCGCGAATCCTCGATGCCAGCACCGCCCACCGCATCGCCCCCGGCTGGGTATACGGCTTTCCCGAGCTGGACGCCGCCCAGCCCGGCAAAATCGCCGCCGCCACCCATGTCGCCAACCCCGGCTGCTACGCCACCGGCGCCATCGCGCTGCTGCACCCGCTCATCCAGTCGGGCATCCTGCCGCACGGCCAGCATCTCAGCATCAACGCCGTCTCCGGCTATTCGGGCGGCGGCAAACCGATGATCGCCGCGCACGAGGCCACCGGCGGCCCGGTTTTCGAGCTTTACGGCCTCGGCCTCGCGCACAAGCACATCCCCGAGATCATGGTGCTCTCCGGCCTCTCGCGCCGGCCGCTATTCGTCCCCTCGGTCGGGCATTTCGCCCAGGGCATGCTGGTATGCATCCCCCTTTTTCTTGACCAGCTTCCAGGCACCCCCACGCCGTATGAAATTTCCGAGACCTATCGCGAGCATTACGACCATGCGCCCGATATCCTCACCCATCCCGGAATTTACAGCGGCACGCTCGAGCCCGACACCCTGAACGACACCAACCAGCTCGAAATCTTCGTCTGCGCCAACGGCGCCTTTGAGCATGCCGTGCTCATCGCCCGGCTCGACAATCTCGGCAAGGGCGCTTCCGGCGCCGCCGTGCAGAACCTCAAACTCATGCTCGGAGACATCTGAATGCCCTGCGCCCCCGTCATCGCCAAACCGGCCGGCTTGCTCTACGCCCTGGGCGGCCTCGCCCCCACCATCCACCCCACCGCCTGGATCGCGCCCACCGCCGTCCTCATCGGCGACGTGCGCGTCGGCCCCGGCGCCAATATCTGGTTCAACTGCGTCCTGCGCGCTGACACCAACCCCATCATCGTCGGCGCCCGCACCAACATCCAGGACGGCACGGTCATCCATGTCGACCATGGCGAATTCCTCACCGATATCGGCGAGGACGTCACCATCGGCCACAGCGCCATCATCCATGCCTGCAAGCTGCGCTCCCGCGCCTTCATCGGCATGGGCGCCACCGTGCTCGACGGCGCGGTGGTCGAGCAGGCCGGCCTGCTCGGCGCGCGCGGCCTGCTGGGCCCTGGCAAGCGCATCGGCCCGCAGGAGCTGTGGATCGGCAGCCCCGCCAAGCTCTCCCGCGTGATGACCGACGCCGAACGCGCCGGCTGGGATGAAACCGTGCCGCATTACCTGGAACTCTCCGCGCGCTTCCGCGCCGGCCTGTCCGAGGTTGAATAGCCAGGCCCATCCGCCCCCGTTTTGCCGGGCCAGCCATTGGCAACCCGCCCCGGCGCTTCTAAGGTCCCAGGCATGAGCGAAACAGATTTTGACCAAGCCCTGGTAACCGCCGCCTTCGCGCTGGGCGCCGAGGCGGGGTGGCGCAAGGTCTCCCCGGCGGCCGCCGCCCTGCGCGCCGGGCTGGATTTGGCCGAGGCCCGCGCGCGCTTTCCCGCCTGCGCCGATATTTTGCGCAAATTCGGCATCCTGGCGGATCGTCACGCCCTGCATGGCGCGCTGGCCGAAGGCTCCGTGCGCGACCGCCTGTTTGATACGATGCTGCGCCGGTTTGACTATTTGCAGGCCCACCGCGCCGGCGTGGTGGCGCTGCTGCGCTTCCTGCCCTTCGCGCCGCCGCTCGCCGCCTGCCTGGCGCATGCCACGGTCGATTCCATGGGCTGGCTGCTGGAATCAGCGGGCGTCCGCGCCACCGGCGCCCGTGGCGAGGTGCGCAAGCGCGGCCTCGCGCTGGTCTGGGGCTATGGCGTGCGCGCCTGGCTGCGCGATGAGAGCGCGGATCTGGCCGCCACCATGGCGGCTGTTGATACCGCGCTGATGAAGGCCGACGCCCTGGCGGCGCGCTTCTCCACCGCGCCCCACGACACCCCGCCCGCGGCGGATTTGCCTTCCACCGAACCGCCATCTGAGGTAGCCTGAGCCAGGCCGGGGGTCCGGCCAGCCGCTCACCTGCAAAGGATATGATCCATGGCCGAAAAACCGACTCCCAAAAAGCCCGAACCCGCCTTCACCATGCCCTCCTCGATGAAAGGGCTTGATTTCACCAAGCTGTTCAAGGACATGAAGACCCCCTCGATGCCCGACATGGAAGCCGTTCTGGCCGCGCACAAGCGCAATCTGGAGGCATTGTCGGAGGCCAACCGCGTCGCGCTGGAGGGCGCTCAGGCCGTTGCCCGCCGGCACATGGAAATCATGCAATCCACCATGAGCGGCCTGACCGAAACGCTGAAGGACATTTCCGTGAGCGACGCGCCCGCCGCGCGCGCCGCCAAACAGGCGGACATGCTCAAGCAGGCCTACGAAAACGCGGTCTCCAACACCCGTGAGCTTGGCGATCTGATCCAGAAGGCCAATGCCGAGGCGATGGAGAAGCTCAACCACCGCTTTTCCGAGGCGATGAGCGAAATGAAGGCGCTCTTCAACAAATAATCCCACGGCGGGGCGGCGCGCGCCGCCCCTTTCCATGCGCCAGGCGCGGGCCATATACTGCGCCATGTCCGCCTTTCTGCCCACCGCCCCGGTCACGTTCATCCCCGAGAAGCCCGCCCCGCGCGCGCCGCTGCGGCCCTTGCGCGTGGTCTCCGAATTCCAGCCCAGCGGCGACCAGCCAACGGCCATCGACCAGCTGGTGGCGGGCATCGCGCAGGGCGAGCGCGACCAGGTTCTCCTCGGCGTCACCGGCTCCGGCAAAACCTTCACCATGGCCAAGGTGATCGAGCGCATCCAGCGCCCAACTCTGGTGCTCGCCCCCAACAAAACCCTGGCGGCGCAGCTATACGCCGAGATGAAATCCTTCTTCCCTGATAACGCGGTGGAATATTTCGTTTCATATTACGATTATTACCAGCCCGAAGCCTATGTCCCGCGCTCTGACACCTATATAGAAAAAGACTCCGCCATCAACGAAACGATAGACCGCATGCGCCACGCCGCCACCCAGGCGCTGCTGGAGCGCTCCGATGTTGTCATCGTCGCCTCCGTCTCCTGCATTTACGGCATTGGCTCGGTCGAGACCTATTCCAAAATGGTGGTGCGCCTGGAAACCGGCGGCGGCATTGACCGTGACACCCTCGCCAAGGCCCTGGTGGACCTGCAATACCGCCGTAACGACGCCGCCTTCACCCGCGGCACCTTCCGCCTGCGCGGCGAGGTGGTGGACATCTTCCCCAGCCAGTATGAGGACCGCGCCTGGCGGGTTACGCTATTTGGCGATGAAATCGAGAAAATCTCCGAGTTCGACCCGCTGACCGGCGAGCAGACGGCGGTTCTCG
>JAKBAQ010000108.1 GCA_021808985.1 Pseudomonadota bacterium | reverse complement strand
AGCCCAGCACGCCCAGGCCGTTCACCATGGTGGTGTGGCTGTCGGTGCCATAGAGCGTGTCGGGGTACACATAGGTGGAACCGCCATTTTCCGAGGTCCAGGCGACCTGCGCCAGATATTCCAGATTCACCTGATGGCAGATCCCGGTATCGGGCGGCACGACGCGGAAATTATCAAACGCCTCCTGGCCCCAGCGCAGGAAGCGGTAGCGCTCGCCGTTGCGGTCGAACTCCATGGCGATGTTCTTCTCCAGCGCATCGGCCGAGCCGGAATAATCCACCATCACCGAATGGTCTATCACCAGATCCACCGGCACCAGCGGGTTCACCTTCTCCGGCTTGCCGCCCAGGCGCAGAATGCCGTCGCGCATCGCGGCAAGGTCCACCACGCCGGGAACGCCGGTGAAGTCCTGCATCAGGATGCGCGCGGGCTTGAAGGGCACTTCCTTGGCCGATGAGGCTTTCTCCAGCCAGCCGATGACCGCCTTGGCGTCATCCACCGTGTAGCTGCCGCCGTTCTCGAAGCGCAGCACGTTCTCCAGCAGCACTTTCAGGGTCTTGGGCAGCCGGGAAATGTCGCCCAGGGCAGCGGCGGCGGCCGCCAGCGAGAAATACTTATAATCCTTACCCTCTACGGTGAGGCTTTTCAGGGTTTTCAGGCTGTCGTGGCCGATGGCTGTCATGGAAAATTGACCCTTTCTGATATACGGCTTGCGATTTGTGACGGCTTAAACCATAGCCGTGCCACCACGTCCATTCATGGGTTAAGGATTTTTGCACCTGCTCACTGCATCCAATTTGTCGGTATTCCGCGGGGAGCGGCTGGTCCTTTCCAATGTCGGTTTTTCGCTGCAAGCGGGCGGAATCCTGGTGCTGCGCGGCGAGAACGGCGCCGGCAAATCCACCCTGCTGCGCACCCTGGCCGGGCTGATCCCGCTGGCCGCCGGCGAGCTGAAATGGGACAATGAAGACGCGCTGAATGATCTGCCCAGCCATGCAAAACGCATCGCCTGGCTTGGCCATCTCGATGCCGTGAAACCCGCCCTCACCGCGGCTGAGCATGTGCCGGCGGCGGCGCTGGCGCCGGTTGGCCTCTCGGCCTATGCCGAGCTGCCCGCCCGCCTGCTCTCCGCCGGGCAGAAGCGCCGCCTCGCCATCGCCCGCGTCGCCGCCGCCGGCCGGCCGCTCTGGCTGCTGGACGAGCCGACCACCGGGCTCGACGCCGCCTCGGTGCTGCGCTTTCTCGCCTTGTGCGAAACCCACCGCCAGGGCGGCGGGATGATCATCGCCAGCACCCACATCCCCCTGGAACTCTCCGGCGTGCAGGTTCTCACACTATGATCCCCCTCATCCTGCGCGAGCTCAAGCTCTCGGTGCGCCACGGCGCTGACACCACAGCCTCCCTGCTGTTCTTCGTCATCGCGGGCACCTTGTTCCCCTTCACGCTCGGCCCCGGCCCCACCACGCTCGCCGCCATCGCCGCCAGCGTGGTCTGGGTCTGCGCCCTGCTCGCCGCCCTGCTGCCGCTCGACCGCCTCTTCGGCGCCGATTACGAGGACGGCACGCTGGACCTTCTGCTGCTCTCCGGCCTGCCCGCCTATGGCGTGGCCTTCGCCAAAACCGCCGTCCACTGGCTCACCACCGGCCTGCCCCTGCTCGTCATCGCCGGGCCGCTCGCCATCATGCTCCGCCTGCCGGCCGAGCGCGTGCCGCTGCTGCTGCTCACCCTGCTGCCCGGCACCATGCTGCTCTCGCTGCTCGGCACGCTCACCGCCGCCGTCACCCTCGGCGCGCGCCGCGCCGCGGTGCTGATGCCGCTCATCACCCTGCCGCTGATGATCCCGACACTCATCTTCGGCGCCGCCGCCGTCACCTCGGCGCATCCCGCCGCCGCCTTATACATGCTGGCCGCGATGTTCTGCGCCGCCCTGCCGCTGGCCCCGCTGGGCGCCGGCGCCGCGCTGCGGGCCGCCGCCGAGTAGCTTTAAACGTGAAAACTCTCGCCGCAGCCGCAGCGGCCCTTTTCGTTCGGGTTCTCGAAGGTGAACCCTGAGGTGAGCTTGTCCACCTTGTAGTCCATCGTCGTGCCGATCAGGAACAATGTCGCCTTGCGGTCCACCAGAACCCTCAGCCCGTGGCTCACCACCACCTCATCCTGCGGCCCCGGCGCATCCACCCACCCCATATCGTAGGACATGCCCGAGCAGCCCTTCGTTGAAACCGCGATGCGCAGCAGCCTGCCCGCCTCGCCACCCTCATACAGCGCCTTCAGCCGCGCCGCCGCGGCCTCGGTCAGCTGCATCAGCTGCGGCAAGGCCCGGCGGGGTTTCGGCTCGCTTGTCACCATGCTCATGCCCGCCTCCTTAAAACATGTTCAGCGAGAGACGCGCGTCCTCGCTCATGCGGCTTGGGTCCCATGGCGGGTCCCACACCGTATCCACCACGATATTGCCAACCCCCTCCACCGCGGCGATGGCGTTATGCACCGCCTCCGGCAATTCCTGCGCCGCCGGGCAGCCGGGCGCGGTCAGCGTCATCTCCACGCGCACATCGCCGTTCTCGGCCAGCTCCACCGCGTAGATCAGCCCAAGCTCATAGATGTTCACCGGAATTTCCGGATCGAACACCGTGGAAATCGCCGCGATGACGGCCTCTTCCGACACCACGGCCTTCGTCTCCCCCTCGGGCGTCCAGCTCGTCACCGGGACCATTTTCGCCTCATCCATGAACCTGCCCCTCCTTGAGAGCCTCATCCAGCGCCACCCACGGCAAGCGCGCGCAGCGTATGCGCGAGCGGAACCGCGCCACGCCGGCCAGCGCGTTCAAATCCCCCAGCGCGGGGTTCTCCTCGCCGCTGGCCACCATCTCATCAAACGCCGCGCGCAGGGCGGCCACCTGCGCCGGCGTCTTCCCCGCCACCGCCTGCGCCATCAGATCCGCGCTGGCGGCCATGATCGCGCAGCCCTGCGCCTCATGGCGCACCGCGCCGCCGCGCCGCCAAAACACCTGCACCTTGTCGCCGCACATCGCGTTCTCGCCATGGCCCTGCGCGTCGAACAGCGCCGGCCGCCCGCCAAAGCGCGGCGCCTTGCTCCGCTCCATGATCAACGCCTGATACAGCTCCTCCGCCGCGCTCATCATCTGAATATCCGCCTGATCCGCAGCAGCCCCTCGCCCAGCGCGTCCACCTCCTCGCGCGTGGTGTACAGCGCAAAGGAGGCCCGCGCCGTGGCGCTCACCCCCATGCGGCCCATCAGCGGCTCGGCGCAATGGTGCCCGGCGCGCACGGCAATCCCCTGCCGGTCCAGCAGCGTCGCGATGTCATGCGCATGCGCGTCGGGCATGGTGAAGGAGAGCACCCCGCCGCGATCCTGCGCCGCCCCCAGCACGCGCACCCCCTCGATTCCGGCCAGCATTTTCAGGCCATGCTCGGTCAGCGCCCGCTCATGCGCCGCGATCGCCTCAAACCCGATCGCCCGCACATAATCAATCGCCGCCCCCAGGCCGATCGTCTCGATAATCGCGGGCGTCCCCGCCTCGAACCTGTGCGGCGGCGGCGCCCATGTGGCGCGCTCATACGAGACGGACTCAATCATCTCCCCGCCGGCCATGAAGGGCGGCATCGCATCCAGCAGCTCCCGCTTGGCGTACAGCACGCCGATGCCGGTCGGCCCGTACAGCTTGTGGCCGGAAAACACATAGAAATCCGCGTCGATCGCCTGCACGTCCACCGCGCGGTGCACGATCGCCTGGCACCCGTCGAGCAGAATCCGCGCCCCGCGCGCATGCGCGAAGGCCGCCAGCCGCTCCGCCGGCGTGTAGCTGCCCAGCACGTTGGACATATGGGTGCACGCCAGCAGCTTCACCTTGCCATCGGCGAAGCAGCTCTCGAGAGATTCCCAGTCAATCTCCCCCGCATCGGTGATCTTCGCAATTCGCAGCTCCACGCCATGCGCATCGCGCAATATCTGCCAGGGCACCAGGTTGGCATGGTGCTCCATCTGCGAGACCACGACCGCATCCCCCGGCCGCAACGCCGTGCGGGCATAGGTATAGGCCACCAGATTGATGGACTCCGTCGCATTGCGCGTGAAGACGATCTCCTCGCGCGCCCGCGCGTTCAAAAATGCCGCCACCTTGTCGCGCGCCGCCTCATAGGCATCCGATGTCCGCTCCGACATCCAATGCAGCCCGCGATGCACATTGGCGTATTGCGCCTCCATCACATGCGTCATCGCCTCTATCACGGCGCGCGGCTTCTGCGCCGAGGCCGCGGAATCCAGGAACACCAGCGCGCGGCCATGCACCTGCTGCGCCAGAATCGGAAAATCCTTGCGGATTTCATCCAAATTAAATTCACGCGCGCTCATTTGCCGCTCCACCACGCCGCGATCGCGGCCTCGAACAGCGCATGCGCCTCCTCATGCGTCACCGGCTCCAGCGCCTCGGTCAAAAACGCGCGCACCAGCATGGCGCGCGCCATCTCCTCGGGAATTCCCCGGCTGCGCAGATAAAACACCTGCTCCTCATCCAGCGCGCCGATGGTGGCGCCATGGCTGCACTTCACGTCATCGGCGAAAATCCGCAGCTCCGGCTTTATATCCATCTCCGCCGCCGGCGAGAGCAGCAGCGCCTGGCTCATCTGGTAGCCATCGGTTTTCTGCGCCACGCGCTCAACCTCTATCCGCCCCTGAAAAACCCCGCGCGCGGCATCGGAGAGAACCGATTTCACGGTCTGACGCGAGCCGCAATCCGGCGCCCTGTGGCGCACCACGGAGGTGAAATCCCCATGCTGCGAATCTCCCAGCAACTGCGCCGCGTTCAAATGCGTGTGCGCCTTCGGCCCGCTCAGTTCCACATGAAATTCAGCGCGTGAGAGCTTCGCCCCCAGCACCGCGGTAAAGCTCTCATAGGCCGCATCCGCCGCCACATCGGCGCGGATGGTGGCCAGATGAAACGCCTCCCGGCTTTCATCCTGCAAGCGGTAATGCGCCAGCCGCGCGCCCTGCCCCAGGGCGATGTCCGTCACCGGATTATGCCAGTAAACGCCTTCGCCTTTCACAACCTCCAGCAGCGTGAGCGCGGCCCCCGCGCCGAGCGTGACGCGGTGGCGCAAATGCAGCGCGCCGCCGCTGGCATGGCAGACCAGCAGCACAACCCCGGCATCCACGCCCGCGGGTATCTCCAGCGTCATCCCATCGCGCGCCTGCTCGGCGTTGATCCGCGCCAGCGGCAGCTCATCGGCCTCGGCCACGGGCAGAAAGGCGCGCGCGAAAGGCAGCGCGGCGGAGGAGGCCGCGTCAAACAGCCCGTTCACGAAAACCAGGCGTGGCGCGGCGATATCCGGCAGCTCCGGCGGCGGGAATGCCGCCGGCGCCTCGGCGAAGCTCATCGCGCCCAGCGCGCGCAAATCCGTATACCGCCAGGATTCCAGCCGTTGGGTGGGAAGTGCTGTCATCGCTCAGGCCACTTCCAGCCCGGCATAGCCATGGGCTTCCAGCTCCAGCGCCAGCTCCGGCCCGCCGGAGCGCACAATCCGCCCCGCCGCCAGCACATGCACCTTGTCCGGCACGATATAATCCAGCAGGCGCTGATAATGCGTGATCACCAGGGCAGAGAATGCCGGGCTGCGCAGCGCGTTCACCCCTTCGGCGACGATCTTGAGCGCATCGATATCAAGCCCGGAATCCGTCTCGTCGAGAATCGCGAGGCCGGGTTGCAGCAGCGCCATTTGCAGCACCTCGTTGCGCTTTTTCTCGCCGCCGGAAAACCCGACATTCACGTTGCGCTTCAGCATGTCATCCTGCATTGAAAGATTTTTCAAGGCCGCCCGTGCAAGTTTCAAAAACGCCACGGCATCCAGCTCCGCCTCGCCGCGCGCGCGCCGCACCGCGTTCAGCGCCGTGCGCAGAAAATTCGCATTGCCCACGCCGGGCAGCTCCACCGGATACTGGAAGGCAAGGAACATTCCGGCGGCGGCGCGGGCCTCCGGCGTGAGGGCCAGAATGTCCTGGCCGTTATAAATCACCTCGCCGCCCGTCACCTCATAGCCCTCGCGGCCCGAGAGCACGTAGGAGAGCGTGGATTTCCCCGCCCCGTTCGGCCCCATGATGGCGTGGATCTCGCCATCCGGCACGCTCAGCGTCACGCCGCGCAGAATGTCCTTATCGCCAATGCGCGCCGACAAATTTTTGATCTCAAGCATCTTAACCAACCGACCCTTCAAGTGACACAGCGAGGAGCTTCTGCGCTTCCACAGCAAACTCCATGGGCAATTCCTTCAGCACATCCTTGCAGAAACCATTCACGATCAGCCCCACCGCATCCTCTTCGGAGAGCCCGCGCGAGCGGCAGTAAAACAGCTGATCCTCGGCGATCTTCGAGGTCGTGGCCTCATGCTCAACCTTGGCCGAGGCGTTGCGGCTCTCGATATAGGGCACCGTATGCGCGCCGCACTGGTCGCCGATCAGCAGTGAGTCGCATTGCGTGTAGTTGCGCGCGCCGGAGGCATTGGGCATGATCTTCACCAACCCGCGATAGGTGTTGTTGGAATGCCCGGCGGAAATCCCCTTCGAGATGATGGTGCTCGTGGTGTTGCGGCCTATATGCACCATCTTCGTGCCGGTATCCGCCTGCTGGTGGTTATGCGTCAGCGCCACCGAATAGAACTCGCCCACCGAGCCATCGCCCTGCAGCACGCAGGAGGGATATTTCCACGTAATCGCCGAGCCGGTTTCAACCTGGGTCCAGGAGATTTTTGAATTCCGCCCCCGGCAGGCGCCGCGCTTGGTCACGAAATTATAAATCCCGCCCTTGCCCTCGGCATCGCCCGGATACCAGTTCTGCACGGTGGAATATTTGATCTTCGCCTCATCCAGCGCCACCAGCTCCACCACCGCCGCATGCAGCTGGTTTTCATCGCGCTGCGGCGCGGTGCAGCCTTCCAGATAGGAGACGCTGGCCCCCTCATCGGCGATGATCAGCGTGCGTTCAAACTGCCCGGTATTGCGCGCGTTGATGCGGAAATAGGTGGAAAGCTCCATCGGGCAGCGCACGCCCTTGGGAATGTAGACGAAGCTGCCATCGGAAAACACCGCCGCGTTGAGTGCCGCGAAGAAATTATCGCCGATCGGCACCACGCTGCCCAGATATTTGCGCACCAGCTCCGGATGCTCGCGCACCGCTTCTGAAATGGGGCAGAAAATCACCCCGGCCTTGGCCAGGGTCTCGCGGAATGTGGTGGCGACGGAAACCGAATCGAACACCGCGTCCACCGCCACGCCGGCCAGCGCCGCGCGCTCGTTCAGCGGAATGCCGAGCTTCTCATACATGTCGAGCAGCGCCGGATCGACCTCTTCGAGCGATTTGGGCGCCGGCCCGGAAGGGGCGGCGTAGTAGTATAATTCATCATAGGAAATCGGCGGATGCGTGATATGCGCCCATGCCGGCTCCTCCAGCTTGCGCCAGAGCGCGAAGGCCTTCAGCCGCCATGCCAGCAGCCAGTCCGGCTCGTTCTTCTTGGCCGAGATGAGCCGCACGATATCCTCGTTCAGCCCCTTGGGAAATTCCTCCATCGCGATATCGGTGGTGAAGCCGTATTTATATTTGTCGGCGGTCAGGGTTTCGACCGTGTCCCGGGTTTCAACAGTGGCAGACATCACAAAACCTCGCTCATCGATGCGGAAACAGGCACGCGGAACGCGGCGGGAATGCTCGCGGCTTCCATATCCGCCAGGGAAATCCGGCTCAACGCCGTGCGGATCGCGTTGTTCACCGGGTCCCATCGTCCGGCCACGGGGCATAATGACTGGCTCTCGCACCCCACCGCGCCATCGACGCAGGAGGTCAGCGCGATCGGCCCGTCAATGGCCATGATGACCTCGGAAATGGCGATCTCGCCCAGCGGGCGGCCCAGCCGGTAGCCGCCCCGCGCGCCGCGCGAGGACACAACCAGCCCATGCCCGGCCAGCGCCTTGAGCACCTTGGCCACGGTGGGCTCCGGCACGCCGATGGAGGCGGCGATGCCGGGCGAGGTTTCCATGCCCTCGGCGGCGCTGAGCCGGACCAGCGCCACCACGGCATAATCGGTCAGACGGGATAGTTTTAACATATGCGCTCCGATAGTGGACCTAACCGGTCCTGATTGGCAAATGGGCCATGGCAAGCCCCCCGTCAAGCCAAATCGGCACAATATGAAACACGAATTGATGCCGCCGCCTTTGACACGGAGCGGCGGCGGACGCTACCGGCTGAGCAAGGTTTTTGGAGTGGCATGGCATGTGCGGAATCATGGGTGTGGTGGGAGCGGCGCCGGCGGCGCCGTTGCTTCTGGATGGGCTGCGCCGCCTGGAATATCGCGGCTATGACAGTGCCGGCATCGCCACGCTGGTGGACGGGCGGATTGAGCGGCGGCGCGCCGAGGGCAAGCTCGCCCAGCTTACGGCGGCGCTGGAGCGCATGCCGCTGGCGGGGTGCACCGGCATCGGCCATACGCGCTGGGCGACGCACGGCGCGCCGACCGAGACGAACGCCCACCCGCACGGCACGGCGCGCGTGGCGGTGGTGCATAACGGCATCATCGAGAACCATTTGCAGCTGCGCGCCGAACTCGAAGCCAAGGGCCAGGTTTTCTGCTCCGAGACCGATACCGAGACGGTGGCGCAACTGCTGGATCTGCTGCTGGCCGAGGGCATGAGCCCGGTTGCGGCCGCGAAGGCGGCGTTCGCGCGGCTGGAGGGGGCTTATGCGCTGGCGCTGATTTTCGCCGGGCATCCGGAACTGATCATCGGCGCGCAGCGCGGCGCGCCGCTGGCGGTGGGCTATGGGGCGCAGGAGATGTATCTGGGCTCCGACGCGCTGGCCCTGGCGCCGCTGACCCGCGAGCTTGCATACCTGGAAGATGGCGACTGGG
>JAKBAQ010000107.1 GCA_021808985.1 Pseudomonadota bacterium | reverse complement strand
GGCCGAGCATCAGCGCGGTGACGGCCGTTCCCGTCACCAGTGCGATGATGTAGAAGCCAAGATGCGTGACCGCATCGGGGATCGGCAGCACGAAGATGCCGCCATGCGGAACTTTCAGCTGCACGCCTGCAGCCATTGAAATGGCTCCGGCGATGGCCGACCCGGTGACGGTGCAGGGAATCACGCGGAACGGATCACGCGCGGCGAAGGGAATGGCGCCTTCGGTGATGAAGGAGAGGCCGAGCGCCCCGGTGGAGAGGCCGGCCTCGCGCTCTTCCTCGGAGAAGCGGGCGGGGAAGAGCCTGGTCGCCAGCGCGATGGCCAGCGGCGGGGTCATGCCCGCGGCCATCACGGCGGCCATCGGCGTGTAAACCTGGGCGGAGAGCAGGCCGACCGCGAAGGTGTAGGCCGCCTTGTTCACAGGGCCGCCCATGTCGAAGGCCATCATCGCGCCGAGCAGCAGGCCGAGGATAATGGCCGAGGAACCCTGCATGGATTTAAGGAAGTTGGTGAGGAATGCGAGGATTTCGGCAATCGGCGTGCCGATGACATAGACCATGAGCAGGCCGGTGATCAGCGTGCCGAGCAGCGGCAGGATGAGCACCGGCTTCAAGCCCTCCATGCTGCGTGGCAGCTTGATATGGCGGTTGAGATAGAGCGTGCTGTAACCGGCCAGGAACCCGGCGGCGATGGCGCCCAAAAACCCTGCGCCGAGCAGCGAGGAGAGCAGGCCACCGATCATGCCGGGCGCCAGGCCAGGCCGGTCGGCGATGGAATAGGCGATGAACCCGCCCAGGATCGGCACGAACAATGTGAAGGCGGATTTGGCGCCGATCTCAAACAGCGCCCCAGCGAAGGTGTTGGCGTGCGAGGGGTCTGTCGCGTAGATACCGCCAAAGGCGAAGGCGAGCGCGATGAGCAGACCGCCCGCGGTGACGAAGGGGATCATGAACGAGACGCCTGACATCAGATGCTTGTAGGCGCCGGTTTTCTGCGGCGCCGCGCTGGCGGCTTTCGCGCCCCCGGCTTGCATGGTTGCTTCCGCGAAGGCTTTGGCGATGAGATTCTGGCCATCGTTGATGGCGGGCTTGGTGCCGCTCTGGAACACGCGCTTGCCGGCGAAGCGGCTGAGATCCACCTGCTTGTCGGCGGCGATGAGCACCAGGTCGGCGGCGGCGATCTCGGCATCGCTCAGCGGGGTTTGCGCGCCGACGGAGCCCTGTGTCTCCACCCGGATCTCATGGCCCAGCGCGGCGGCGGCCTGCTGCAGCCCCTCGGCCGCCATGAATGTATGGGCAATGCCGGTGGGGCAGGAGGTGATGGCGACGATCTTTTGCGCCGTGCTCACGGGCTTCTCGCCGTTCAGCACCGCGCCGGCGCTGGCCAGCACGTCGTTGATGGAGGCATGGATGCTTTTCTTGCCGGCGAAGCGGCCATCGGTGGCATTCGTGTTGCCGACCAGCACGGCAAGCTGCGCGCCGGCGATCTGCTGCGTGCTCAGCGGGTTCAGCACGCCCTCATTGGTGCGCACCTCAACCTCGATGCTTTTGCCCGAGGACTTCGCGGCCTTGCGCAAGGCCTCGGCGGCAAGAACGCCATTTACGGTAACATCGCCGGCGGTAACCGACGCGATAATCTCACTCATGGTTAGTTGTCTCCCTATTTGGTGATTTGTACTTGCGTGCAGAGCGTCTCGACGATCTGCCGCGCGGGCAGGTTCGCGCCGGCCTGTTGCAGTTTGGCGGCGGCGAAGGCGGTGGCGAGGCGGGCCGTGGCGTCCAGCCCGGCATTGCCGGATAAAGCGGCGATGATGCCGGCAACCATGGCATCTCCGGCGCCCACCGTGCTGGTGACGCGCAAGGCGGGCAGGGCGGCGCGCAGAACCTCTTGCGCGGTGACGAACAGCGCCCCCTCCGCCCCCAGCGAAATGGCCACGAGGCTGACGCCCCGGGCGATCAGCTGGCGCGCGGCCTCGACCATCGCCGCATCGGAGTTCAAGGCGCAGCCTGTGTAAAATTCCAGCTCGGCGCGGTTTGGCTTGATGCAGTAAGGCAGCTGCGCGGCCTGCAGCGCGCGGGTGAGCGGCTGGCCGCTGGTGTCGAGCAGCACGCGCGCGCCGCGTGCATGCAGGGCCAGGGTGAGATTGGCATAGATGTTTTCAGCAATGCCCTCGGGCAGGCTGCCGCCCAGCACCATCAGCGTATCCGCATCCGCCAGCGCCACCGTCTGTTCGAAAATCCGTGTGTTCTCCTCAGGAGAAATCTTCAGGCCGGGAAGGTTGATGTCGGTCGTCTCGCCATCATGGCTGAGCTTGATGTTGGTGCGGGTCTCACCCGGCACGCGCAGGAAGGCGTCGGTGATATGCTTGGCGGTAAACAGCGCCTCGAACGTGCCGGCATTGCCCCGGCCCAGAATGCCGGTGGCGATGACGGGCTGCCCCCAATCGGCGAGGCAGCTGGCGACATTCACGCCCTTGCCGCCGGGGTGGAAGGCAACGCCGCTGGCGCGGTGCACATGGCCGGGGCGCAGGCGCTCCAGCAGCACGGTTTCATCAATGGCCGGGTTGAGCGTGAGGGTGACGATGCGGGCCATGCTCAGGCTCCATCCAGGACGCGCACCTGCGCGGCGGTGGCGGCGGCAAGGGCATTCGCGGCCAGGGTTTGCAGCGCCGAGAAATCAGCCTCGCGCAGTCGGGCCTTCACCGCGGCGATGTCGCGCGGGGTCATGGAGAGTTCGTTCACCCCAAGCCCGGTGAGCAGCGCGGCGCCGAACGGATCTCCCGCGATGCCGCCGCACACGCCCACCCAGCGGCCATGCTTGCGCGCGCCCGCCACTGTCTGCGCGATCAGCCGCAGCACGGCCGGGTGCAGGCTGTCAGCCTCTGCTGCCAGATCCGGGTTCTGCCGGTCGATCGCCAGCGTGTACTGCGTAAGGTCGTTGGTGCCGATGGAGAAGAAGTCGCAATGCTGCGCCAGATTGTCAGCCTGGATGGCGGCGGCGGGCACCTCGATCATGATGCCGAGCGGCAGCACGGGCGCATCCAGCGAGGCGCGGATTTCCTCGCAGATTTCGCGCAGGCGCAGAATTTCATCCACCGAGGTGACCATCGGGAACATGATCGACACATCCCCCCCTTGCGCGGCGGCGCGGTAGATGGCGCGCAGTTGCGGGTGCAGCAGGTCGGGCCGGCGCAGCAGCAACCGCGCGCCGCGCACGCCGAGGAAGGGATTCTCCTCATGCGGCAGGTGCAGATGCGCCACCTGCTTGTCACCGCCGATGTCGAGCGCGCGAATGATGAGCGGGCGCCCGGAGAGCGCGTCGATCATGCCGCGATAGGTGGCGAATTGCTCGTCCTCGGTGGGCGTGGCGCCGGTTTCCAGAAACAGGAACTCGGTGCGCATCAGCCCCACGCCTTCCCCACCCTCGGTGATTGCCAGCGGCACCTGGTCCGGCCGGTTCACATTGGCGCCGATTTCGACACGGTGGCCATCGGTGGTGGTGGCGGGCTCGCCGCGTTTTCGTGCGGCCAACGCCTGCTTGGCGGCCAGCTCGGCGGCCCAGGCCTGCGCAGAGGCAATGTCATCGGCTGAGGGGTTGAGATAGAGCCGCCCGGTCTGGCCGTCGAGAATGGCCATGGTGCCGGATTTGGCCTCCAGCACGCTCTCGCCGCCCGCCACAATCGCGGGCAGGCCAAGCGTGCGCGCCAGAATCGCGGTGTGCGAGGTCGGCCCGCCCAGCGCCATGGCAAGGCCGGTGACGTGGCTCATATCCAGCGCGGCGGTGTCGGAGGGGGAGAGATCGGCGGCGGCGAGAATGCAGGGCTGCGCGGGCAGATCCTGCAGGGAGCCGAAAGTGAGCGAGGGGGCGAGCCAGCCCAGCACCCGCCGGCCGACATCGCGCATATCCGCCGCGCGCCCGGCCAGCACCGGGTTGCCCAGGGCCGAAAGGCTGGCGGCCATGCGCTCTATGGCCTCATTCCAGGCCCAGGCGACGCCATGGCCCTCGACCATCAGCTGGCAGGTGAGGGTGATCAGGTCGCTGTCGTTCAGCAATTCGGCCTGCGCCTTGAAAATGGCGGCATCCGTGGCGCCGAGGCGGCGGGTGGTGTCGTCCACCAGCGCGGTCATCTGCTGGCGGGTCGCGGTCAGTGCCTCGTGCAGGGCGTTGCCGCCATCGGTGAGGGAGACGGGCTCGTCGGGGATCACCACCTCGGCGGCGGCCAGCACATGCAGCGGGCCGATGGCGATGCCGGGGCTGGCGGCGATGCCGGCTATGGCGTGGGGCTGGCCGGGTGGTGTCCATCCATGCACCGGGGCGGCGGCGCGGGCGGCGGCTTTGGCGGCGTCGGCCACCTCCTGCGCGGTAAGGCCGACGATGCGGCCGCGCAGCCGGGCGAGGCCGCCGGCGGCATCCTCACCCTCGGCGGAAATCGTCACCGTATCGCCCGCGCGCAGGCCAAGCTGCAGCAGGGCGACCAGGTTGCGCGCATCCGCGGCCTCATTGCCGTGGCGCACCTGCACGCGCAGGCCGGTGGCGCGCACCGTATCCACCCAGGCGGCGGCGGGGCGGGCGTGCAATCCAGCGGGATAATCCACCACCCAGTCGAATTTCTGCGCCATGTCCGCAACCGGCGCGGCCGCGGCCATGGGGGTATCCTGCGTCAGGGCGTGGACGATCTCGCCCGCGTCCCGCGTCGTGCAGAGTGCTGCCAGCCGGGCCTCGTCCTGGATCAGGCGGGTGAGGCGGCGCAGGATGGCGATGTGGGTGTCTCCCCGCGCGGCGATGGCGACGATGAGCCGCGCGGTCTGCCCCGGGTTCCACTCAATCCCCTCCGGCACCTGCAAAATGGCGATGCCGTCGCGGCGGACCATGTCCTTGTCCTCGACCAGCCCATGCGGGATGGCGACGCCATGGCCGAGATAGGTGTTCGCGACCGCCTCCCGCCGCAACATGCTGGCCGCGAAGCCTGACGCCACGCAACCGGAGGCGACCAGCAGCTGGCAGGCTTCCGTGATGGCGGCTTCCTTGTTCGCCGGCGCGGCGTTCAGGCGGACGAGCTCACGGCCCAGAAGGGCGTCTTGCAGATTTGATGACATGGATGTTTTCCCCGTAACCTTGGTTGTATGAAAACGATTTCAGTACTGCTTGTCAAGCACTATGCTGCCTGAATTAAGATTTTTTCTCGTCTTGCTGCGAAATACTTGCAATATAGTAGGCTAATATGCTCAAATTACTGAGAACGATTTCTATCAAAAGCATCAGGAACCATGACAGTCAGCATTAAGGATGTGGCGCGCGCGGCGGGTGTATCGCCTGCTACGGTTTCGCGGGCGCTGGGCGGCGGGCCGGTGAGCGCGGAGCTGCGGGGGCAGGTGGAGGCGGCGGTGAAGGCCACCGGGTACAGGCCCAACCTCTCGGCGCGGCGGCTGCGCTCGCGCCATTCGCAGACCATAGGGCTGATCGTCGCCGATATTTCCAACCCGTTCTTCACGGCTGTTGCCCGTGCAGTTGAAGATGCCGCCTATACAGCTGGGTTGCGCGTGATCCTTTGCAATACCGATGAGAATCCGCAGAAGGAGGCGATGTATCTGCAGCTGATGGAGGAGGAGCGCGTCACCGGCGTGATTTTTGCGCCCACCCGCGCCTCGGTTGATAAATTGTCGCGCGGAACCTATGGTTTTCCGATTGTTTTGATCGACCGCGCCGGGCGCGCCAGCGGGCAGGATGCCGTGGTGCTGGATAATTTCGCCGCCGGCGGCATGCTGGTGGAGCATCTGGTGGCGCAGGGCTACCGCCGCATCACCGGCTTGTTCGGCAATGCCAGCACCACCGGCATTGAGCGGCATGACGGCTACGTGGCCGCCATGCGGCAGGCCGGGCTGGTGCCGGCGGCGCATTTCATCGCGCCCAGTATCGAGGCCGCCGAAGCCGAGGCGCGCCAGTGGTTCGCCCAGGGCACGGCGCCGGAGGCGGTGATCGCCAGCAACGGCCTGCTGCTGATGGGCGTGGTGCGGGCCATGCGCGCGGCCGACAAGCGAATCCCGCAGGACATGGCGATTACCGGTTTTGACAATGAAAGCTGGACCGAACTGGCCGGGCCGGGTCTCACGGTGATCGAGCAGCCGGTGGCCGATATCGGCCGGACCGCGATGAAATTGCTGCTGGAACGGCTGGACGCGCCGGACGCCCCCGCGCGCAAGGTGGTGCTGGGCGGGCGCTGTGTGGTTCGCGGCTCCACCAGCCGGGCCGCCCCGGCGGCGAATTAGGCTCCCGCAGCCTGAAGGCGCGGTTATGCGCGCCTTCAGCTTGATTCAGATCAATGCCGGCAGCCCGGCATCCGGGTATAGACGCATCACGAAATGGCCGTGCGATACCCGCCGCCGGGGAGGGGGTTTTGCGCCATCGCCTGTAGGTGCAACCTGAATTTGGAAGAAAAATCATGAATGATTCCCAATTGGTACAGCCGCCCGCCCTGCCGAGACTGAACGAGGCGGCGCCAGCATTTGAAACCAAGACAACCCACGGGGTTCGAAAACTCGCCGATTACAAGGGCAAATGGCTGATCCTGTTTTCCCACCCCGCTGACTTCACGCCGGTTTGCACCACCGAGTTCGTGGCCTTTTCACGGAATTATCCGAGGTTCAAGGCGCTCAACTGCGACCTGCTCGGCCTCTCGATTGACAGCAACTTCGCGCATATCGCCTGGGCGCGCAGCATTGAGCAGAATTTCGGCGTCAAGGTCCCGTTCCCGATCATCGAGGATTTGTCAATGAAAGTGGCGCATGCCTATGGCATGATCCAGCCCGGCGCCAGCGACACCTCCGCCGTCCGCGCGACATTCTTCATCGACCCCGAGAGCAAATTGCGCGCCATGGTGTATTACCCGATGAGCAACGGGCGCAGCATCGAGGAGTTTCTGCGCCTGCTCGAAGCCCTGCAAACCAGCGACAAGCACGGCATCGCCACGCCGGAGGCGTGGAAGCCGGGGGAGAAGGTTATCGTGCCGCCGCCGCAAACGCAGGCTGATGCCGAAGACCGCCAAAACAAGGGGTATGACTACACAGACTGGTATTTTTCGAAGAAAGAGCTGCCCCCCTCAGCATCATAAGCCGGCCTGCATGTGCGAGCTGTTCGCGCTGTCGAGCAGGCTGCCGGCGGATGTCAATTTTTCGTTCGATATTTTCGCTCAGCATGGCGCCAATGGCGGGCGAACAGCCGATGGCTGGGGTGTTGCGTTTTATGATGGCGCTGATGTCCGCCTCTACAAGGAGCCGGAACCGGCGGGGCGGAGTGACTGGGTGTCGTTCATCGAGCAGCACAAACAGCGGAGCACTCTGGTCCTCTCCCATATCCGCCGCGCGACCCAGGGCGCCGTCTGTCTGAGCAATACCCAGCCGTTTATGCGCGAGCTTGGCGGGCGGGCGCATGTGTTCGCGCATAATGGCGATCTGGCTGCAATCAGCCAGCGGATGGCCGGGCGCTGGCGGCGGTTTCAGCCAATCGGGCAGACTGATTCCGAAATCGCCTTCTGTATTCTGCTCGAAGCGCTTGCCCCCCTTTGGGCGGGCCACGGCGTGCCTGGCTTGGCGGAGAGGTTATCGGTCATCAACACCCTCGCGGCGGAATTTCGCGCGCTTGGGCCGGCGAATTTCATTTATTGCGATGGCGATGCGCTGTTCGCGCATGGGCACCGGCGCATACAGCCGGGCGGGATGATCGCCCCGCCCGGCCTGTTCTGGCTGGCGCGCCGCTGCGGCAGCGGCGATGAGCCGGGGGTGGCCTCAGGTGTCAGAATTCAGCCGGGGGACGCCGCGCAGGAGCTGGTGCTGCTTGCGAGCGTGCCGCTAACCGATGAAGCATGGCAGCCATTTTCCGAAGGGGAGCTGATGGTCATTCGCGCGGGGCGGCCGCCGGTTATACCACCACCATCTCCGACTCAGGGGTAAGCGGCACGAGCATCTGCGCGCGCAGCTCCGCGCGTGGCAGCAGCGGGGTCATATCCTCAAGCGGCATGGAGAGCAGTGTGCCATCGGGCTGCGGCACGGCGATCGCCTTGGGCCAGAGTGTCTCATCGGGTATGACGGCGATATCGCACACAACCGGCCCCTCATGCGCGAGCGCTTCCGCGATTCCGGCCTCAAGCTCGCTGGCGTCGGTTATGCGCATCGCGGCCAGGCTCAGCGCCTGCGCCAGGGCCACGAAATCGGGCATGAACAGCCCGGCCTCCGGCCCGGTGCCAACATAGCGGCCGGCAAAATAGTTGCGCTGGGTGTTGCGGATGGAGGCATAGCCACGGTTGTTGATGATGAACAGGCGCACCGGCAGGTTCAGCCCGCGCAGCGTGGCCAGCTCCTGCAGGTTCATCATCAGGCTGCCATCGCTCTCTATGCCGATGGTGGGCGCCCGCCCGCGCGCCATGCAGGCGCCGATCATGGCGGGCAGGCCGTAGCCCATGGAGCCCAGGCCGGAGGTGGTATACACGCGCTGGCCGGGTTTGTTGGCGAAGGTCATCCAGAACGCCTCAACCCCCAGGCCCGAACCTCCGGTGAGCACCAGGCTGCCTGGCGGCAAGGCGCGGGAGAAGGCGTCAACCAGATGGAAATGGCTGATCTCGCCACGGGTGGGCCAGGGGGCGCCGCCGTTCAGCGCGTAGCGCGCGCGCCAGGCTTGGTAACGCCCGATCCAGGCCGAACGGTCAGCGCCGCGTACATGCGCCTTGCGCGCCAGCGCGGCGCTGATGAAATCGCGCGCCTCGGCCAGCACTTTCAGGTCGATCCGGTGAGTGTACTTGCCAAGCTCCAGCGGATCCACATCCACCACCACCTTGCGCGCATCGCGGCCAAAGCGGCCGGGGTTGAAGGCGGTCACTGAATTATCCAGCCGCGTGCCGATGCAGATCAGCAGGTCGCAATTCTGCACCGCGAAGTTGGCGGCGCGCAGGGCCACGGTGCCGGGCTT
>JAKBAQ010000106.1 GCA_021808985.1 Pseudomonadota bacterium | reverse complement strand
ATATAAGATGTCCGGGAGGCCCAGGGGGCAAAACCCCCTGGCCGGGCGCCGCGTTAGGCGATCAGCCCGCGCTTCTGCTCGTTAACCTGCACATGCGAGGGCTTGAACGCCGCGCGCAGGAAGGGGATGACCTTGTAGGGGTCGCACACGCCGCACATGAACACGTCCAGCGCCGCGAAATTGCGCTCCGGCCAGGTATGGATGGAGATATGGCTCTCCGCCAGCACCACCACGCCGCTAACACCGCCATTGGGGGTGAAGTGGTGGAAATGGTGGTGCAATATGGTGGCGCCCGCCTCAACCGCTCCGGCGCACAGCGTCTCGTCGATCAGCGCGGGGCTGTCGAGATTGGTGGCGCCCCAAAGGTCGATCAGCAGGTGCATGCCGGCATATTTGATGCCGTCGCGTTCCACGAAATAGTCTTTAGCCGGCTCCACGGAGACCGTCGTCGTCTGGTTTTCGCTCGGAGACTCCGAGACCATCCCCAGTCGGGCAAGTGCGTTCATTTTCGAACCCCCTCAACTAGTAGACAGCCTGTAGAACGCGGCACCGCGCCGCGCCCCCCTGGGCCAAGAGGGGCGGCTTATGAGGCCATACCCCCCCGGGCGCAAGAGTTTTTTTAGGTCAGCTCCATGAATTTTTATTCCGCCGCCGTCGCGTAAGCTTCCAGCGGGGCGCAGGAGCAAACCAGGTTGCGGTCGCCGTAGACATTGTCCACCCGTTTCACCGGCGGCCAGTATTTGGCGGCGGCCACAAATGGCAGCGGATGCGCCGCCTGCGCGCGGCTGTAAGGGTGGCTCCATTGCGCGGCCGTTATTTCCTCGGCGGTGTGCGGCGCGTTCTTCAGCGGGTTGTCGGTCTGCGGCCACGCGCCGGCCGCAATGCTGGCAATCTCTCCCGCGATGGCGATCATCGCATCGCAGAAGCGGTCCAGCTCGCCCTTGTCCTCGCTCTCGGTCGGCTCGATCATCAGCGTCCCGGCCACCGGCCAGGACATGGTGGGCGCATGGAAGCCGTAATCGGCCAGGCGCTTGGCGATATCCTCCACCTGCACGCCCGAGGCGGCGCCAAACCCCCGGCAGTCGATGATGCATTCATGCGCCACCCGGTTCTGCGCGCCGCGATACAAAATCGGGTAATGCGGCTCCAGCCGGGCGGCGATGTAGTTGGCGTTGAGAATGGCGATCTTGGTCGCCCGCGTGATCCCTTCCGGCCCCATCAGGCGGATATAGGCGTAGGGGATGGGCAGGATGAGCGCCGAACCATAGGGTGCCGCGGAAACCGGCCCATAGCCCGTGGCGGGCCCCGCATCGGCGCGCAGCGGATGGTTGGGCAGATGCGGCACCAGATGCGCCGCCACGCCGATCGGCCCCACACCCGGCCCGCCGCCGCCATGGGGGATGCAGAAGGTCTTGTGCAGGTTCAAATGGCACACATCCGCGCCGATGGAGGCCGGGCTGGTCAGCCCCACCTGTGCGTTCATGTTCGCGCCGTCCATGTAAACCTGCCCGCCCGCCGCGTGCACGGCCTGGCAGATGTCGCGGATGCCCGGCTCATACACCCCGTGCGTGCTGGGGTAGGTTATCATCAGCGCCGCCAGCGCCGCCCCGTGCTGGGCTATTTTGGCGTTCAGGTCGGCAACGTCCACATTGCCCTCGCGGTCGCAGGCCACCACCACCACCTGATACCCCGCCATGGCGGCCGATGCCGGGTTGGTGCCATGCGCCGAGGCGGGAATGAGGCACACCTTGCGCCCGCCCTCGCCGCGCGCCTCATGCCAGGCGCGGATGGCGAGCAGCCCGGCATATTCCCCCTGCGCCCCGGAATTGGGTTGCAGCGAGACGGCGGCAAAACCGGTGACCTCGGCCAGCAGGGCGGCCAGCGCGTCGATCAGCTCCTTGCTGCCGCGCGTCTGCTCCGCCGGCGCGAAGGGGTGCAGGCTGGCGAATTCGGGCCAGGTGATGGCCTGCATCTCCGCGCTGGCGTTCAGCTTCATGGTGCAGGAGCCGAGCGGGATCATCGAGCGGTTGAGCGCGACATCCTTCTCCTCCAGCCGGCGCAGATAGCGCATCATCGCGGTCTCTGAATGATGCTCCGAAAACACCGCCTCGGTGCAGAAGGCGCTGCGCCGCGCCAGCCCCGCCGGAATCGCCGCCGCCGCGCCGCCCAGCGCGCCGCCCAGCAAACCGGCCAGGGCCTCCAGCTCCGCGCGGGTCACTGTCTCATCCAGCGCGATGCCAACGCCCGTGGCGTCCAGCCGGCGCAGGTTGAACCCGGCCGCCAGCGCATCCTGCATCAGCGCCTCGGCACGCGCCCCGGCCTCCAGCGCCAGCGTGTCGAAGAACACCGCATGGCGCAGCGCGAAGCCGCCGCGCACCGCCGCCTCGGCCAGCAGCCGCGCCTGCAAATTCACCCGCCGCGCAATGCGCCGCAAGCCCTCCGGCCCGTGCCACACGGCGTAGAATCCGGCCATCACCGCCAGCAGCACCTGCGCCGTGCAGATGTTGGAGGTCGCCTTCTCGCGGCGGATATGCTGCTCGCGCGTCTGCAGCGCCAGGCGCATCGCCGGCCGCCCCGCGGCATCCACCGAAACCCCGACCAGCCGCCCCGGCATGTGCCGCTTATAGGCGTCGGAAGTGGCGAAGAACCCGGCATGCGGGCCGCCAAAGCCCATCGGCACGCCAAAGCGCTGCGCCGAGCCCACCACCACGTCCGCGCCCATCTCGCCGGGCGGGGTGAGCAGGGTGAGCGCCAGCAGATCCGCCGCCACGATAGCGAGCGCGCCCGCCTTGTGCGCGGCCTCTATCTCGCCCGAGAGGTCGCGCACCTCGCCGCTGCTGCCCGGATAATTCAGCACCACGGCAAACGGCTTCGCCGCCGCAATCGCCGCCACATCCCCCGGCGCGAAATCCACCAGGCTGAACCCTTGCGGCCAGGCGCGGGTCGCGATCACCGCGCGCGTCTGCGGATGCACATCCGCCGCCACGGCGATGATGTCAGACCTGCCCTTGCCCACCCCGTGCGCCATGGCCACGGCCTCGGCGGCGGCTGTGGCCTCGTCCAGCAGCGAGGCATTGGCGATGCCCATGCCGGTCAGCGCGCAGATCATGGTCTGGTAGTTGAGAATCGCCTCCAGCCGCCCTTGCGAAATCTCCGCCTGGTAGGGCGTGTAGGCGGTGTACCAGCCCGGATTCTCCAGCACGTTGCGCAAGATCACCGGTGGCGTGTGGGTACCATGATAGCCCTGGCCGATCAGCGATTTCTTCATCACGTTCTTCGCCGCCAGCGCGCGCAGCTCGGCCAGCACGGCCGCCTCGTCCACCGCCGGGGGCAGCGCCAGCGGCGCGTTGGTGCGGATGGCCGGCGGAATGGTCTGCGCCATCAGCTCATCGAGGCTGAGCGCCCCGGCCACCGCCAGCATCGCCGCCACCTGCGCCTCATCCGGGCCGATATGCCGCGCCACAAACCCATCCGCCGCCTCCAGCGCCGCCAGCTCCTCCAGGGCGGACATCACAGGCTCCCTAGAAATTCATCATAGGCCGCCCGGCTCAGCAGCGCGTTCACCGCCGCCGGGTCCTCCAGGCGCATGCGGAAGAACCAGGCCGTGGTCTCCGCCGCGGTGTTCACCAGCGCCGGCTCATCCACGATGGCGGGGTTCGCCTCGGTCACGGTGCCGCTCAGCGGCGCATACACGTCAGAGGCCGCCTTCACGCTCTCCACCACCGCGCACGCCTCATGCGCCGCCACGTTGCGGCCCGGCTCCGGCAGCTCGACGAACACGATATCCCCCAGCGCCGCCTGCGCATGGTCGGTGATGCCGATGGTGGCAAGGCCGTCCTCGCCGATCTGCACCCATTCATGGTCTTTGGAATAAAAAATCTGGGTCATGGAAATGCCTTTCAACGCGCGTAACGATGTGGAACGAAGGGAAGCGGCGCGACAATGCCGGGAATTGGCTTGTCGCGAACGATGAGGTCAAGCGCCGTGCCATCGGCCGCGCAACCGGCGCGGACATAGCCAAGCGCAATGGGCGCATTCAGGCTGGGCGCGAAGCAGCCGGACGTGACCCGGCCCACGCATTCGCCCCGGGCATCGCGAATCTCCGCGCCCGCGCGGGCCGGGGCGCGCCCGCTCACCTTTATGCCGACGAGCTTTTCCGCCGTGCCCGCCCCCAGCGCGGCGCGCACCGGCGCGGCGCCGAGAAAATCCCAGCCCACCCTGCGGCGCTTGGCGATCGCCCAGGTCAGGTTCGCCTCAACCGGGTTGCGCTCCTCGTCAATGTCGTTGCCATACAGGCACAGCCCGGCCTCCAGCCGCAGCGAATCACGCGCCCCCAGCCCGGCGGGCGTGGCGCCGCGCGCCAGCAGCAGCTCGGCCAGGCGCTCGGCATCCGCCGCCGCGCAGCCGATCTCGAAACCATCCTCCCCGGTATAGCCCGAGCGGGTGACCACGCAGCCGATCCCCGCGACATCGAGCAGCGCCGCGTCCATGAATTTGAGCAGCGCCCCCTCGGGCAGCACCGCGCCCGCCTTCGGCCCCTGCACGGCGAGCAGCGCCCGCTCAAAATGCGGGGTGATGGCGACCCCATGCGCGCGGATATGCGCCAGATCCACCTGCTTGCGCCCGGCATTGAGCACCAGCTGCAAATGCCCGCCCACATGCGCCACCATCAGGTCATCGATAATGCCGCCAGCCGCGTTCAGCAGCAGCGTGTAGCGCTGGCGGCCTGGCGGCAGCCCCGCTATGTCGCCCGGCACCAGCGCCTCAAGCGCCCGGGCATCGGCGACATGCGCCTGCCCCATATGCGAGACGTCGAACAGCGCCGCGCCCTCCCGGCACGCCTGATGCTCGGCGATGATGCCGGTATACTGCAACGGCATCTCATAGCCCGCGAATTCAACCATCCGCGCGCCCAGGCGGCGGTGCATCCCATCCAACGGTGTTTTTATCACAATACCCCCTGACCCAATCAGCGCCGCGCCAAGTGCCGGACTAACTGACCCCCCTCTGTTTGGGAACCTGAGAGATTCGGGCAAGGGCCCAGCCCTCAACCCTTGACCCCGTCGGTGCAACGGGGACGCCCCCGCCGGCTTTCCAGAGTGTCCCATTACATACGCAGCCCTTTTGCCTGAGCGGTTCCGGGGGCCGGTTGCGCCTTCGGCGGCGGACCCAGCCAACCGGCCCCGCGCTCTCCTGCGTCCGATGAAGGACGATTCCATAGTGACGCAGGGCACGGGTTTTGCAAAGCTGTTTTCCGGGACTAAACGACGGTTTTCTGAAACTTGATCGCACCAAGGGGATTTCACGCATGCCGGAGCCGATTCAGCCGCCCCCCGCCCTCGCCGTTGAGAACATCCACAAGCGATTCGGCGCGCTGGAGGTGCTCAAGGGCATCTCCCTCACCGCGCATGACCATGACGTGATCGCGATCCTCGGCGCCTCCGGCTCGGGCAAGAGCACCTTCCTGCGCTGCATCAACCTGCTGGAAATGCCCGACAAGGGCAGCGTGCGCATCAAGGGCGAGCTGATCGAGATGCGCGAGGGCCGCAACAGCCGCGCCGCCGCCAACCCCAAACAGGTTGAGCGTCTGCGTTCGCGCCTCTCCATGGTGTTTCAGCAATTCAACCTCTGGGCGCACATGACCGTGCTGCAAAACGTGATGGAGGCGCCGCTGCATGTGCTGAAGCTGGACAAAAAAACCGCCGCCGCCCGGGCCGAGGCCATGCTGGAGAAGGTCGGCCTCGCCGCCAAGCACCATGCCTACCCGGCGCAGCTCTCCGGCGGGCAGCAGCAGCGCGTCGCCATCGCCCGCGCCCTTGCCATGGAGCCTGATGTGCTGCTGTTCGATGAGCCAACCTCCGCGCTCGACCCCGAACTGGTGGGCGAGGTGCTGAAAGTGATGCGCGACCTGGCCAGGGAGGGCCGCACCATGCTGGTCGTCACGCATGAGATGGGCTTCGCCCGCGAGGTCGCCAGCCGCGTGATGTTCCTGCACCAGGGGTTGACCGAGGAGGAAGGCAGGCCGGAGGAAATGTTCACCAACCCGCAATCCCAGCGCTTCCGGCAGTTCCTCTCCAGCACGCTGAAGCACTGAGCACCGGCGCCCTGTTATAATTCCCGCAATGCACCTAAATTGAGCGGCATGGCAGACGATCCCTATAAAATCCTCGGCGTGCCGAGAGACGCGACGGACCAGCAGATCCGCGCGGCCTACCGCAAGCTCGCGAAAAAGCACCATCCTGACCTCAACCCAGGCGACAAGGCGGCGGAAGAGGCGTTCAAAAGCGCCTCGGCCGCCAATGAGCTGCTCTCCGACCCCGAGAAGCGCGCCCGTTACGACCGTGGCGAAATTGACGCCAGCGGCGCCGAGCGCGCGCCGCCCGGCTTCCGCCAAGGCCCCGGCGGTGGCGCGGGCGGCTTTGGCGGCGGCAATTTCGAGGATCTCTTCGCCAGCATGTTTGAGCAGCGCGGCCGCCCATCCGGCCCCGCGCGCGGCGGCGATGCCCGCTACGCCCTCACCGCTGATTTCCTCGAGGCCGTGAACGGCGCCACCAAGCGCCTCATCCTGCCCGACGGCCAGACCCTGGATGTGAAAATCCCGCACGGCACCAGCGATGGCGACGTGCTGCGCCTGCGCGGGCGCGGCCAGCCCGGGCGCGCCGGCGGCCAGCCCGGCGACGCGCTGATCGAAATCAGCGTCGCCCCGCATAAATTCTTCCGCCGCGAGGGCCAGAACATCCGCATGGACCTGCCAATTTCCCTGCATGAGGCCGTGCTCGGCGGCAAGATCACCCTGCCCACCCCCGCCGGCCCCGTGGCGCTCAGCATCAAGCCCCATAGCGACTCGGGCACCGAAATGCGCCTGCGCGGCCGCGGCGTGCCCGCGCACGGCCACCTCCACGCCGGAGACCTGCTGGTGAAGCTGCGCATCACCATCGGCCCCGCCGATGAAAAACTGGAGACCTTCCTGAAAGACTGGCCCCAGCCGGGCTTCGACCCCCGCGCCGGCATGACGGCTTAAGGCACAAATACCGAAGCGGGAATGTTTTCAGTGAGCAAGGCCAAGGGGCTTTGCCCCCTGGACCCCCAGCAAAGGCCGAGCCTTTGCAATCCGCTAATATGGGTTTCCGGCGGCAGGGGTGACGCGCCCGCTTAGGTCATGGGATATATTCAAAAGTCTGCGCGGCGCGTTACCCCCGCCGCCGGAAACCCTCACTAATGCCGATCGAAGGGCGCGGCCCTTCGCGGGGATCCAAGGGGCAGCGCCCCTTGGCCTTGCTTAGAGAAAAACATTCCCGCTCCGGTGTCCGTCCCTTAAGCCGTGCCGCGCGCCGCGGCCATCAGGCGCTTCATTTCCTTAATCGCCACCGGCAGGCCGGTGAGCAGCGCCTCGCCCATCAGGAAATGGCCGATATTCAGCTCCCGGATTTCCGGCAGCGCGGCGATGGGCATGACATTGGCAAACGTCAGCCCATGCCCGGCATGGCATTCCAGCCCAAGCTGCGTGGTCAGCGCGGCGGCGGCGCGCAGCCGCTCCAGCTCGCCCGGATGGCCGTTGGCATAGGCGCCGGTATGCAGCTCCACCACGGCGGCGCCAACCCCGGCGGCGGCGCGCACCTGCGCCGGGTCAGGGTCCACGAACAGCGACACCACAACCCCCGCCGCCTTCAGCCGCGCGATGATCGGGCGCAGCGCCTCGCTCTGGCCCACCACGTCCAGCCCGCCCTCGGTGGTTATCTCGGCGCGCCGCTCCGGCACGATGCAAACCCCATGCGGGCGCAGCCGGCAGGCAATCGCGGTCATCTCCGCCGTCGCCGCCATCTCGAAATTCACCGGCACCGCGGCCCAGCCGCAGATCGCCTCGGCGTCGGCGTCGCGGATATGGCGGCGGTCCTCGCGCAGATGGATGGTGATCCCATCCGCCCCCGCCGCCGCGCAGGCCTTGGCCACGCTCAGCGGGTCCGGATGCCCGCCGCCGCGCGCGTTACGCAACGTCGCCACATGGTCGACATTGACGCCGAGCCTGATATGCCCGCTCATCGGCTAGATATGCAGCGCGCGGCCATCGGCGGCCAGCGCGGCTTCCTTCACAACCTCGCTCAAAGTGGGGTGCGCATGGCAGACTCGCGCCACATCCTCGGCCGAGGCGCCAAACTCGATGGCCGTCACCAGCTCGGCGATCAGCGTGCCCGCATCCGGCCCGATGATATGCGCGCCCAGCAGCCGGTCGGTGGTTTTGTCGGAAAGCACCTTCGCGAACCCTTCCATCTCGCCCATGGCGCGGGCACGGCCATTGGCCATGAAGGGGAATTTGCCAACCTTGTAGGCAACCCCGGCGGCCTTCAGCTCCTCCTCGGTCTTGCCCACATTGGCCACTTCCGGCCAGGTGTACACCACGCCGGGAATGGCGTCATAATTCACATGCCCGGCCTGCCCG
This sequence comes from Pseudomonadota bacterium, assembly GCA_021808985.1. Lineage (GTDB taxonomy): Bacteria > Pseudomonadota > Alphaproteobacteria > Acetobacterales > Acetobacteraceae > Acidocella. The sequence continues at coordinate 570 of JAKBAQ010000106.1, read as the reverse complement.
GCCAGCAGTTCGGCCAGGGCCACGCCCTCTTCCTCGGCCTTGTGCGCCAGCATCGGCCCGGCGATGACATCGCCGATCGCATAAATCCCCGGCACGTTGGTGGCGTAGTGCCCATCGGTCAGCACCAGCCCGCGCGCATCGGCCGCCACCCCGGCGGCGGCCAGGTCCAGCCCCTCGGTATAGGCCCGCCGGCCAATCGCCAGCAGCACGATATCGGCCTCCAGCGTCTCCGCCGCACCGCCCTGGGCGGGCTCTATGGTCAGGCTCACGCCGTCCTTGCTGGTCTTGGCGCCGGTCACCTTGTGGCCAAGCTTGAACTTGAACCCCTGCTTGGTGAGCGACTGCTGGAACGCCTTGGAAATCTCGCCATCCAGCCCGGGGGTGATCCGGTCGAGGAACTCCACCACGCTCACCTGCGCGCCCAGGCGCGCCCACACGCTGCCCAGCTCCAGCCCGATCACCCCGCCGCCGATGACCACGAGCCGCCCCGGCACCTTGTCCAGCTCCAACGCCCCGGTGGAGGTGACAATGCGCTTCTCATCAACCTCAACCCCCTTCAGCGGCACGGAC
>JAKBAQ010000105.1:8630-9021 GCA_021808985.1 Pseudomonadota bacterium | reverse complement strand
TCCCCCAGCGGCAAGTTCGTTGGCTTTGACATTGACCTTGGCCGCGCGATCTGCGCCGAGCTGAAGGTGAAATGCGTGTTCGTGAGCCAGAGCTTTGATGGCATCATCCCGGCCCTGCAGGCCCGCAAGTTTGACGCGATCCTCTCCTCGATGACGGTGACACCCGAGCGCGCCCAGCAGATCAACTTTTCCTCCGAGATGTACAATGAGCCGACCAGCCTGATCGCCAAGAAAGGCTCGGGCCTGCAGCCGACGGTGGCGAGCCTCAAGGGCAAGACCGTTGGCGTTGAGTCCGGCACCATCCAGGAGAGCTACGCCAAGACCTACTGGCAGCCCAATGGCGTGAACGTGATCTCCTACCCCGGCCAGGACCAAGTCTATGCCGACCTGC
>JAKBAQ010000105.1:0-8620 GCA_021808985.1 Pseudomonadota bacterium | reverse complement strand
GCAGGATTCGGTTGAAGCCGATTACGGCTTCCTCAAAACCCCCAAGGGCGCGGCCTATGAGCTTGCCGGCAACGTCACCTACGATCCCAAGGACGTTCTGGGCTCCTACATCGCCATCGGCGTGCGCAAGGATGAGCCGGTGCTGCTGAAGAAGATCGACATGGCGATCGCCGCGATCATCGCCAACGGTACCTACAAGAAAATCGAATCCCGCTACTTCAACTTCGACGTCTACGGCTCCCCCGCCACCAAGTAACCCCGGCGCCGGCCCCGTTCATGGCGGGGCCGGTATTTTAAGGATAAAGGATAGCGATGTTCAACCTTGCAGGCTACGGACCGCAGATTTTTAAAGGAACGGTCACCACGGTGGAGCTTTCATTGCTTTCACTTCTGGTTTCGTTCGTCATTGGTCTGCTTGGCGCATCCGCGAAACTCTCCAAGAGCCGTTTTTTGCGCGGGCTGGCGACAGTCTACACCACGATCATCCGTGGCGTTCCAGACCTGGTGCTGATGCTGCTGATCTTCTACTCGCTTCAGATCTGGCTGAACGACGCGACGGATTATCTCGATAGCCTGCAAAACAGCATTGATTTTGAAATCAGCCTCGATCCGTTCACCAGCGGCATAATCACGCTGGGCTTCATCTACGGCGCGTATTTTACTGAAACATTCCGTGGCGCCTTCATGGCGGTGCCGCGCGGCCAGTTGGAGGCGGCGCGTGCGTTTGGAATGAAGCCGTTCCTTGTATTCAGGCGGATTTTGTTTCCGCAGATGATGCGTTACGCCCTCCCGGGCCTGGCGAATAACTGGCAGGTGATTCTGAAAGCAACGGCCCTGGTCTCGCTGATCGGCCTCTCCGATATCATCAAGGCGGCGCAATATGCGGGCGAAGGAACGTTTCGCACCTTCTATTTCATGAGCATAGCGGGCCTGGTTTATTTGTTTCTAACGACCGTCTCCAACGGCGTGCTGCTGCTGCTAGAACGTAAATACGCGGTTGGCGTAAGGAAGGCTGTGCTGTGATCTATATTTTACAGAATTTCGGTCGCGAATTCTTATACACGGATGGTTATCACATCACCGGCCTTGCGATGACGCTTTGGCTGCTGCTGATCTCTTGTTCAATCGGTTTCTGCATCGCGCTGCCGCTGGCCATTCTGCGCAACGCGCGCAACCCGCTAATCTGGGGGCCCGTGTGGCTCTACACGTTCGTGATTCGCGGCACCCCGCTCTATGTGCAGTTGCTGATCGTCTATACCGGGATCTACGGGTTGCATTTCGTGCGAGACTCAGCGCCGCTGGCCGCATTCTTCAAGCAGGGTATCAACTGCACGCTGCTCGCCTTCGCACTGAATACCGGCGCCTACACCACGGAAATTTTTGCCGGTGCCATCCGTGATACATCTTTCGGTGAGGTGGAGGCGGCGCGCTCGCTTGGCATGTCGCAATTCACCTTGTATCGGCGCATCATTATCCCCTCAGCCCTGCGCCGCGCGCTGCCGGTATACAGCAATGAAGTGATCCTGATGCTGCACGCCACCACGCTGGCTTTCACCGCCACCGTGCCGGATCTTTTGAAAGTCGCCAACGATGCCTACGCGGCGACCTATAATCCATTTGCCTCCTTCGCGACCGTGGCGCTGATCTATCTGTGCATTTCCTTCACGCTGATCTTCGCCTTCCGTAAAGCCGAAGGGCATTTCCTGGCATTTCTGAAGCCATAATTTTCCTGCTCAGGTGACCGCGTCCATCCGCCGCACCGCTCGGAGTTCATTCACTCACAATGCGAGAGTTCATAGATTACCCAATCGCCGTCGTTGATGATGCCTTCGGTGCCCCCACCACGGTTGGCCGCGTGGTCGGCGCGCTCGTGGCGGCGTTCGAGGCGCGCAATCATAGGGTTTTAACCGGCATCACCATCGCCGATGCCAGCGCGGGCCGCGTGCTCTACACCGGCCTTTCCGCGGTGCTGATCGCGATTGATGGTTTTGAAACCCGCGATTCCCTGATTCAGGCGCTCACCGCGCTGCTGGATCTGGCCCTTGCGCGCGCGCCGGACCTGCCGATTTTCCTCTATGGCGAACAGCGCATGCAGGAGGATCTGCCAACCAACCTGATGGGCCGGATCGACGGCTATCTCTATCTTCATGAGGATACGCCAAGCTTTATCGCCGGCTATGTCTCAAGCGCGATCCACCGTTATGTTGATACGCTGCTCCCCCCTTTCTTCAAGGCGCTTGTCCGCTATACCGATGCAGCGAAATATTCCTGGCACACGCCTGGCCACGGTGGCGGCGTTGCGTTCATGCGCTCCCCCGTCGGGCAGGCGTTCCACCGCTTTTTCGGCGAGAACACGCTGCGCGCGGATCTCTCGGTCTCGGTCCCCGAACTTGGCTCGCTGCTCGACCATTCCGGCCCGGTGCGTGAGGCCGAGCGCGAAGCGGCGCAAAGTTTCGGCGCTGATACAAGCTTTTTTGTCACCAACGGCACGTCGAGCGCCAATAAAATCATCTGGTCCAGCCTGGTCGGCCCCGGTGACTATGTTCTGGTGGACCGCAACTGCCACAAATCGCTCGTTCACGCGCTGATCATGACCGGCGCGCAGCCGATTTATCTGCGCCCCACCCGCAACGCCTATGGCATCATCGGCCCCATTCCCCGCGCGCAATTTGACGCCGAGGCCCTGGCCGCGCGTCTGCCGCCGGGCGCGCGGCTCAGCGTCGTCACCATCACGAATTCCACCTATGATGGCCTCTGCGTCAACACCGATGTTGTAAAAGCCGCGCTCGCTCCCATCACAAATGCGATTCATTTTGATGAAGCCTGGCTGGCCCAAGCAAAATTCCATGATTTTTACAGCAGTTTCTACGCCATGAGCGATACGGCGGCGCCTGTGGAATCCCTGGTTTTCTCCACCCAGTCAACCCACAAGGTTCTCGCCGCCTTCTCGCAGGCATCGATGATCCATATCAAGGAAGGCACTGAAACCCGGCTCAACCCGGATCGCTTCAACGAAGCCTTCATGATGCATTCCAGCACCTCGCCCTGGTATGGCATCATTGCTTCCTGCGATGTCGCCGCCCGCATGATGCGCGGCGCCGCCGGACGCAGCCTGGTTGATGAAACCCTGCATGAAGCGGCTGATTTCCGCGCCGGCATCGCCCGGCTGGGGGCTGAATTCTCCAGAGCGGGGGATTGGTGGTTCCGCCTGTGGGAGCCTGAAAATGCCGGGCTGGACCAGGATGACTGGACCCTGAAACCCGGCGATTCCTGGCACGGCTTTGATGGCATCACCGAGAATTTCACCCTGCTGGACCCCATCAAGGTGACCATCCTCTGCCCGGGCCTCGGCGCGGATGGCGGGGGCACACCGGGCATCCCCGCCCCCATCGTCGCCAAATTCCTCTGGTCGCGCGGAATTGTCGTCGAGAAAATCGGCATTTATCATTTCCTCATTCTCTTCACGCTGGGCGTCTCACGGGGCAAATGGAGCAACCTCATCACGGAGCTTCTGGCCTTCCGCGCGCACTATCAGGCCAACACGCCGCTCGCCGATGTCCTGCCCGATCTGGTGCGCGCTGCGCCTGAACATTATGAGCGCATGGGCCTGGCAGAACTCTGCGCCGCCCAGCATGAGGCCTACCAGCAAGGCGGCATTTTGGCCCTGCAGAACGCCATGTTCGCCGAATTGCCCGAACCCGCGATGACCCCGCAAATGGCCCATGCCGCCCTGGTGGGCAACCGTGTTGAGCAGGTCGACCTGGACCATCTGGAAGGGCGCATTCTCGCCCGCATGGTGGTGCCCTACCCGCCGGGAATCCCGCTCATTTTCCCGGGCGAGCGCGTCACGCTGCCCGCCATTGTCCAATATCTGCGCTTCGCCGAATCCTGGGACCGCCGCTTCCCCGGTTTTGAAACCGATATCCACGGCGCCCACAAAGCCAGCGACGGCACCTACAGGCTGGATTGCGTGGTCCTGCCCGAAGGCGCGGAGAGCTGACGGCTATGAGCCTCTCCGCGCCTTACACTTTGCGCAGATAGCAGGCTTTCAGCATGAAGTTTCCGGCGTCCATCTTGCAGTCAACCTCATGGTCGCCGCCAACGAGCCGGATGCTTTTCACCTTGGTGCCGACCTTCAGCGTGGTGGAGGAGCCCTTCACCTTCAGATCCTTGATAAGCACGACAGAGTCGCCATTGGTCAGCACATTGCCGTTGGAATCCTTCACCACATCGCCGTCATCGGAATCAGCCTTGGCGGCTTCCTGCTGCGGCCATTCATAGCCGCAGTCGGCGCAAACGTAGTTCGCCCCGTCCGGGTACGTATTTTCCATGGAACATTGTGGGCAGGCGGAATTTGTTGACATGCCGGTCTTATACCAAGTGCCATCGGGAATGACACTTGGCGCGGGTGATTATTTTTTTCTGGTTTTGGCTGGTGCCGTCTTGCGCGTGGTTTTTTTCAACGGCGCGGGTTCTGGCGGCAGCAGCGCCTTGCCGGTTATCTCCTCGATATAAGCGCGGTAGCGCGCGAGATAATCGTTGATATCAAGGTATTTTTCCGCGAAGGCCCGCGCCCCCGCCCGCAGCCGCGCGGCATGCTTGGTGTCCCGCAAAATATGCAGCACCGTCTTGGTCAGCGCATTATGGTCCAGTGTCGGCACCACCAGCCCGTTTTCGTCATGCTTCACAAATTCGGTCACTGTTTCAGTGTCGCCGCCTATCACCAGGCAGCCCACCGCCAGCGCCTCCCGCAGCGACCATGAAGCCACGAACGGATAAGAGAAATACACATGCGCGTCCGAGCGCTGCAGCAGGGTCAGATGGTCCTCATACGGCACCTTGCCCATGAAGTGCACGCGGTTCAGGTCGATCTTGTCGCCCAGTTCGCGCATCATCACATCGCGCCAGGTGCCCGCCGGGGGCGGCGCGCCATAGCTAATCTCATCGCCCCCCACCACTGAAACCACCACATCCGGTCGTTCCGCCAAAATCGCGGGCAGCGCGCGCATGAACGTATGGAACCCGCGATACGGCTCCAGATTCCGCGCCACATAGGTGATAAGCTTCTGCTGCGGCGTCACGGTAAGCTTGCCCACCGTAACGGTTTTTTTGTACAGCGCCGGGTTGGCCTTGCAGATGTCGAGGTTCACACCCTCCTCGATCAGCCGGATCTGCTTATGCGCCCACTCCGGATAGGTGCTGAGCTGCCAGCGGGTCGGCGCCTGGCCATGCTGTTCCAGCGCGAGCGCCAGCAGGTTCACGGCATTCTTCCCGCGCACGGCCGAAAACCGCGTCTCCGCCATCGGAAACTCCGGATCGAAATTCACATCCGTGCCAAGTATCCGGTAGTAGAATTCAAAATAGCCGAGGATCGGCACGCCGGGGAACACGTCCACCAGATTGAGCATCTCCCCCCAGCCATGATGGCCGATGATGATATCCGGCTTGAAGCCGAGCGCCCTGATCTGCAACGCGCCCTGGTAGGCGGCCTGGCCCCGGCGGGCGGCCATCTCAAACTCCCGCGCATCCAGATGCACGCTGGCCGAAATGGATGGCGGCGTTGAATAGGTAACCTTGCGCACCCCGTTTATGGTGTTGTGGTTCGGTTCGGTCATGAACAGAATCTGGTGCGTGCCCTCACGCGCCTCGTTATCGGCGATCAGGCTGCGCACGAGGTGCAGATACTGCCCGGGAAAATTCTGGTGGACGAAGAGAAAATTCACGGTGCGATCAGCGTTTAGCCTTGCCGCCCCGGCGCGTGCGCGGGGTCAGGATGATCTGGAAGGCTTCCAGCGGCGCCAGCGTGTCGCCCTCGCAGGTTTCATCATTGCCCACCGGCCCGGCGCTGGCGCCGCCGACAAAGCTGGCCGAGCAGCTGAGTTCATAATTTTCAGCCGCTTCCCCGCTCAGGCGGATGCGCAGGCCGAGCAGCGGCAGGGCCATCCCGCGTGAGCCGCAATACTGGCCGGCCTCCACCCAGGGGGAGAGCCAGCCACGGCCGAGCACCGCCTGGTATGAAAGATCCGCCGGGTCAACCCCATTCGGCGCGTTGAGGGCAAACCCCTCAATCCAGTTCTGGCTGCCGCGCTCACCCACCCATGTGCCGAACTTCGCGCCAACATCGCCGCGAGTCTGGATATGGGCCATCATATCCATCATTTCCGGCGCCGCCGGAGCAGGTGCGGGCGCAGGCGCCGCAGCCGGGGCAGGGGCCGGCGCCGGCCCGGCGGCGGCGGGAGCTTCGGGCATGGTCTCAGCGGTGAGCAGCTGGCGAACCTGCAATTTGGGCGCCGCGTCGGGCATGTTCGGCAGCTGATACACGGTTACAAGCACCTGCGCTGGCCCCTTGCGGATGCGCACAAGCGCCGCGTCGCCGTCGGCATTCATCCAGCCATCGGCCCGGAAGCCGGAAATTTCCACATTCTGCCCGCCGACGGGGGGCGGCGAGATGCGCACGCCGGGCATGCCGTTATTCTGGCTGGCGGCGGGGTTCGCTTCATTCACAAAGCAGAACAAGCCCGCCGGCAAGGTCATCAGATGCCCCGAGACCTTGAGTTCCTGCACCGACGTTTGGTTATTGCCAGCCACTGGCCCGGTATTTGGTTGCGCCGAGGATTCCGCGGGTTTTTGCGCTTGTTTCACCTGAGCCATCTAAAATCCTTAAATCTGCAACCGTTGTCATAATCGTCACGGGTTAAATACGCGCCGTCTCTATCACAGTATAGCCATAAGATATCACTTTCGATTTAAAATAAAGAGTCTCACTTTCCGTGAGTTGGCGTCCAGTTCAGCAAAACATCATTAATGCGCGGCGCCGGCAGGCCAAGCGGCAGGGTCAGGCCCCGGCCCGTCGCCCGCAGCCGCTCGGCCTGCGCGCCAAGGTCGAAGGTCACGGCATAAAGCCCGGCCCGCCAGGCTTCCCCAAGCGCGAAGCACCAGGTTTCCGGCCAGATCGACGGCAAAAACGCGAGATCCGGCGCAAATCCGTTAATCAGGTTCAGCGCCTCGCCCTCCCGGTAATGGCCGGTCACAAAAATGCGTCCGGTGGCAAGCAGCCTGTCATCATCCGCGCTGCTGCCCACCACTATGAATCTGAGCCTCAGCCCGCGCGCCGCCGCGTCCTCGGCGCAGGCGGTCAGCAGGTCAAACCCCTTGGCCGGGCCAATTCCGCCAATCACGGCAATGGTCCGCGCCCCGGTGCCGGGCGGGCGCGGCGGCATGGTCAGGGCGTCATCCTCCCAGGGGGCAACCCGTGGCATGATGCCGGGAAAATGCCGTGCAATACGCTTCGCGGCATCGGTGGAAGGCACGGTCACCCGCGCCGCATCGGCGAACGCGGCGGCCGAGCGCTTGAGCAGGGCAGGGACGCTGAGCGTCTCATAAATGCCATCCCGGTCGCGCGCGCAGCAGCTTATACAGCCGCGCACATCCGGCTCGCCGCAATAACGCGGCGGTGCCTCGGGCTCCGGGCGTATCAGCAGGTTCACGCGCGGGCAGAAGCAGGCATAGTCGTGCACCACGATCTCCTGCGGCACGCGCAGCGCCTTGGCCAGCGTGCGCACGCCGGGATGGTGCCCCAGCGCATGGTGCAGAATAACCTTGCCCACGCCGAGTCTCTTCAACAGCCGCAGCAGCGCCGGGCGCTCGCGCGGCAGGGTGAAGGCGAGGTTGGGCGTATCCTTCGCCTCGCCCTGGCTCAGCAGCGCCGGCCAGGGGTAGGGCGTGGTCAGCGGGTCGGCGGGAAATTGCGTGAGCAGCAGCAGCGGCCGCGCCCCTTGCGCGCGCAGGGCCGCCATATCCGCCGCCACCTGCCTGGCGACTCCGCCGCCATGGCTGTGCGAGATCAGCAGCACGCTCCCATCCCCCGGCACCGCATCCAGCCTGGCCGCATCCAGCCGGGCGCGCGCGGCGCGCAGCGGGTCAGCGGCGATGAAACCGCTCACCATCTCATGATAGCCCGGATAAAGCCGCTCCAATATGCCAAGGTTGCGCAGCGTCAGCCCATGCGCGGCGGCGCGGAAGGAAACGCCCCCCGCATGCGCCACATACGCCCCCAGCGCCGCCTGGTGCCTGAACCCCTTGTGCCGCGCGCGCAGGCACCAGTCATTTTCCTCGCCGTAGCCCTGCGCGAACAAATCAGGCCGGAACCCGCCCACGGCCCGCAGGCAGTCATGCCGCAGATACATGCAGAACCCGACTCCGGTTGGTATCTCCATGCGCGCGCGTGCCTGGCCGCGGCGCGCCAGCGCATCCAGTGCCACGGCCTCTTCAAGGCTTGGCATCGGGTTGCCGCCGCGCGGGTCCGGGTAGCTCAAAATCGAGGCCTCGTTGGCGAAAGGCGTCACCGAGCCGGTGGCGGCATCGGCATAGGCCACCGCGCGCAGGGTCTTCACCGCGCCGGGGGGGAGCAGAATATCGCTGTTGAGCAGCAGCACATCCGCCCCGCCCGCCGCCGCCAACCCCGTGTTCACGGCGGCGGGAAAGCCAAGGTTGCTCTCATGGCGGCACAAAACAATGCGCCCCGCCGCCGCCAGCCCGTCCAGCCACGCGGCCAGCGCCGGTTCCGGCGTGGCGTCATCCACCACGATAATCCGCGCCAGCCCCGCCACGGCCAGCACGC
>JAKBAQ010000104.1 GCA_021808985.1 Pseudomonadota bacterium | reverse complement strand
TCTTTGGTCTCAGCAAAAAAAAGTCTGACCGGGTTCGCACGGCCAAGGTTATGGAGGAAATCCGCCAGGGCAAGAGCCGGGCCGAGATCATCGCTTCAACCAAGGCGGTTCTGGGTGTCAGCAACGCCAATCTCACGGTTGAAAAAGGCGAAATCGCCGTGCTCATGGGCCTCTCCGGCTCCGGCAAGACCACGCTTCTGCGTGCCGTGAACGGATTGAACCAGGTTACCAGCGGGCAGATTCTCGTGCAGCACAAGGATGGCATGATTGACGCCGCCCAGCCCAGCCCGGCGATGCTGCGCAAGCTGCGCACCGAGAGCGTTGCGATGGTGTTTCAGCAATTCGCGCTTCTGCCCTGGAAAACCGTGCGTGAGAATGTCGGCTTTGGCCTGGAGCTGCGCCGGATGAAGCCACGCGACTATAAAGCCGCCGTTGATGAAAAACTCGAACTGGTCGGCCTGGCGCAATGGGCGGATCACTATGTCAGCGAACTTTCAGGCGGCATGCAGCAACGCGTTGGACTGGCCCGCGCGCTGGCGACCGATGCCGATATTCTGCTGATGGACGAGCCCTTCTCCGCGCTTGACCCGCTGATCCGCACCAAATTGCAGGATGAGCTGCTCTTGCTGCAGAAGCATCTGAAGAAAACCATTCTCTTTGTCAGCCACGATCTGGATGAAGCGCTCAAGATCGGCAACCATATCACCATTCTCGAAGGCGGGCGCATTGTGCAGACGGGCCGCCCTGAAGACATTATCCTGCGGCCGAAGAACGATTATGTGGCCGAGTTCGTGCAGCACATGAACCCGCTCAATGCGCTCACGGCCGCTTCTGTCATGCTCCCGCTTGGCGATTTCGCCCGCCAGGGAAACAGCATCGCATTCCACTGCGGCGCTGACTACACCCTGGAGCTTGACCGTGAGGGCAAGCTGCAAAATGTTACCTGCGGCGGCCGGAGCATTCCATTCGCCTTTGCGGTGGGAGAGAATTTTCCCGACGCGCCGGAGGATTTCATTGCCTGCGTGCCGTCTGAAATGCCGCTGAAATATGTTGTGAATACGCAGCAAATATCCGACCGCCCGGCGCTTATCCATGAAAACGGGAAAATCGTCGGCATATGCCGAATTAAAGATATTTTGCAGGCCATAGCGGGGAAAAACAGAAGAATGCCGGCGGTCCCGGCCGCCGCCTAGCAGCCGGATGGCATGAGATGAGGCCGGCGCATGACCACATCTCACGCCTGACTCACCACTGACTTATAAATATGGATGGCGCCCGGGAAAGCTGACCAAGCTGACGCCATCGCATTCTAGCAAATCCTCCGGTTCCGCCGGTATGTCTGAATTTTGCCTCTTACCCTGGAGTTGAATCTCGCGTCATGACGACATCCTATCCCACCCAAGAGTTGGAGCACTTCTTTTCGGCCCCATTGGCGCAAGCTGATTCTGAAATGGCCAGCATTCTCAATGCAGAACTGCGCCGCGAACAGGATGGCGTCGAGTTGATCGCATCGGAGAATATCGTCTCCGCCGCCGTGATGCAGGCTCAAGGTTCGGTGCTGACCAATAAATACGCCGAGGGCTACCCCGGCAAGCGCTATTACGGCGGCTGCGGTCCGGCGGACCTGGCCGAGACCCTGGCGATCGAGCGGGCGAAGAAGCTGTTCAATGCCGGCTTCGCCAATGTACAGGCCAATTCCGGCTCGCAGGCCAACCAGTCGGTGTTTCTGGCGCTCATCAAGCCGGGCGATACCATTTTGGGCATGAGCCTTGCCGCTGGCGGGCATCTCACCCATGGCGCGGCGCCCAACATGTCGGGCAAATGGTTCAACGCCGTGCAATATGGCGTGCGCCGCGAAGATGGCCTGCTGGACTATGAAGAGTTGGAATCCCTCGCGCGGGAGCATAAGCCGAAGCTGATCATCGCGGGCGGCTCCGCCTATCCGCGCTTTATCGATTTCGCGCGCATCCGCGCCGTGGCTGATGAAATCGGCGCGTATTTCATGGTCGACATGGCGCATTTCGCGGGCCTGGTCGCCGGCGGCATTTATCCATCGCCGTTGCCTCACGCGCATGTGGTCACCACCACCACGCATAAAACCCTGCGCGGCCCGCGTGGCGGCATGGTGCTCACCAACCATGAGGAAATCGCCAAGAAGATCAACGCCGCGATCTTCCCCGGCTTGCAGGGTGGGCCGCTGATGCATGTGATCGCGGCCAAGGCGGTCGCCTTCGGTGAGGCGCTGCAGCCATCGTTTCGGGTTTATCAACAGGCTGTCGTGCAAAATGCCAAGGTGCTGGCCGAAACCCTGGCCGGCGAGGGTCTCGATATTTTCTCCGGCGGCACTGACAGCCATCTGATGCTCGTCGACCTGCGGCCCAAGCGCGTGACCGGCAAGAGCACCGAAGCCAGCCTGGAGCGCGCGCATATCACCGCCAACAAGAACGCCATTCCGTTTGATCCGGAAAAGCCGTTCATCACCTCCGGCATTCGGCTGGGCACCCCGGCCGCCACCTCGCGCGGTTTTGGCGTCGCGGAGTTTCGCGAGGTTGGGCTGCTGATCAACCAGGTGGTCGAGGGCCTCGCCCGCTCCAACGATGGCACCAACGCCGCCGTTGAAGCTTCGGTCGCCGCGCAGGTCCATGCGCTGTGCGCCCGCTTTCCCATCTACCCGCGTTAACCACGGTGGGGCATGTGCCCCGCCATCCACAACAACAATGAGGAAGCCCCATGACTGGTAACAGAGGTGTCGCCTATATCGCCCAAGGAAAAGTCGAAGTTCAGAAAATCCCCTTCCCCAAGCTGGAAGATCCGCGCGGCCGCCGGGCGGAACATGGCGTTATTCTAAAGGTCGTTTCCACCAATATCTGCGGCTCTGACCAGCACATGGTGCGCGGGCGCACCACGGCGCAGGCGGGGTTGATCCTGGGCCATGAGATCACCGGTGAGGTGATCGAGGTGGGGCGCGATGTGGAGACGCTGCAAAAGGGCGATCTCGTCTCGGTTCCTTTCAACGTCGCCTGCGGGCGCTGCCGCTCCTGCAAGGAACAGCACAGCAATGTCTGCCTCACGGTTAACCCGGCGCGCGCGGGCGGCGCCTATGGCTATGTTGACATGGGAGACTGGATCGGCGGGCAGGCTGAATATGTCATGGTGCCATATGCCGACTTCAACCTGCTGAAATTCCCCGACCGGGCGCAGGCGATGGCAAAAATCCGGGATCTGACCTGCCTTTCCGACATTCTGCCCACCGGCTTCCACGGCGCGGTGACGGCTGGCGTCGGCCCTGGCAGCACGGTCTATGTCGCGGGTGCTGGCCCGGTTGGCCTGGCGGCGGCGGCCTCGGCGCAATTGCTCGGCGCGGCCGTGGTTATCATCGGTGATGTCAACCCGCTGCGTTTGGTTCATGCCGCCAAGATGGGCTTCCAAACGGTGGACCTCTCAAAGGATGCCTCGCTCTCGGAGCAGATCGCGCAGATATTGGGCACTGACGAGGTTGATTGCGCCATCGATGCGGTTGGCTTCGAGGCGCGCGGCCACGGCCATGACGGCGCCCAGCACGAGGCCCCGGCAACGGTGCTGAATTCGCTGATGAACGTGACCCGCCCCGCCGGCAAGCTCAGCTTTCCGGGCCTCTATGTGACCGACGACCCCGGCGCTGTCGACAACGCCGCCAAGCAAGGGGCGCTGAGCATCCGCTTTGGCCTGGGCTGGGCCAAGTCGCACAGCTTCCACACCGGCCAAACGCCCGTGCTTAAGTATAATCGCGCGCTGATGCAGGCAATTTTGTGGGACCGCATCAAGATCGCCGATATCGTCGGCGTGCAGATCATTTCGCTTGACGATGCCCCCAAGGGCTATGCCGAGTTCGATGCCGGCGCGCCGAAGAAATTCGTGATCGATCCACACAACATGCTCTCGGCGGCCTGAGCGAGATACCAAGGCCAGAGCATTCGCCTGCTCTGGCCTATCCTTTTATACCTAACGGCGCCTTGTTGCCGCGATGGCGGGGTTGGGCCACTGGATGCGTGAACTGGCGGCGGCGCCTGCGACGGCCTTCCCAGGCCATGGCCAGCAACGGCCGATCCGGCTGAGATCGCGGCTCTCAAAAAAGAAGGTCGCCAGGCGCAAGGCGGAGCGTGATAGCCTAAAAAGGCTGCGGCATTCTTCGCGAGGCACCGGCATATCTGGCCGGTCAGCTGGCTGTGCAATGCTCTTGAGGTATCGCGTTCCGGCTTCCATGCTTGGCTCAACTGTCTCAAAGCATTCGACGACGGACAGCCCGACAAAAATGCTGCACCGCAAGGTGGACAAGGTGCGGCGGTTATATTTCAAAGGCTATGTCGTTGTTTTTTTGTGGTTTTCTTTATAGTTCAGTGTCTTGCGAAAAACTTGCACGACGCTGCTTTTTTTGGCTTTACAAACCACGACCGATCAGTCCATGTTTAATGCGTCCTCATCATACGCAGGAGAGAGCGGCTTAAAAACCGCCGCCGAAGGCGCAACCGGCCCCCGGAACCGCTCAGGCAAAAAGGGCTGCGGTAGGTATAGGACACTCTGGAAAGCCAGTGGCGTAAGCCGCTGCACCGATGGGGCTAAGGGCGTGAAAACGTCTGAATCTCTCAGGTTCCCAAACAGAGGGGGGTCAGTCAAGTTAGCGCTTTAAGCTAGCGAACTGATCGTTGTGGGGGAAGCTGTGTACAAAACGCCGCTGGATGCGCTGCATCGCCGATTAGGCGCGCGCATGGTCGAGTTTGCGGGCTATGAAATGCCGCTGCAATTTGCAGGCATCATGGCCGAGCATAATGCCTGCCGCACGGGGGCGGCACTGTTCGATGTCTCGCATATGGGGCAGGCTGAAATCGCTGACACCGCGGCATTTGAGAGGCTGGTGCCAAGCGACATCACGGGGCTGAAGCCTGGCCGTCAGCGTTATACGCTGCTGCTGAATACCTCCGGCGGGATTATCGACGATCTCATGGTGGCTAATTTTGGCGGGCGCGTCGTTGCGGTGTTGAATGCCGGGCGCAAGGCTGTGGACGTGGCGCATATGCGCGCCCATGGCGTGGCGGTAACGCCGCGTTTTGAGCGCGCGCTGCTCGCCTTGCAGGGCCCCAAGGCGGTTGAAATCTTCCCCGAAGGTGGCGCGCTGAAATTCATGGATGCGGCGGAGCTGACCGTGGAGGGCATCGCCCTGACGGTGACGCGCTCAGGCTATACGGGCGAAGACGGATTTGAGATCGGCTGCGAAGCGGAATATGCGGAGCATCTGGCCGGTCTGCTGCTGGCGCGTGGCGCCGTGCCGGCTGGGTTGGGTGCGCGTGATTCGCTCCGGCTTGAGGCCGGATTGCCCCTTTATGGCAACGATATTGGCGAGGACACCAATCCGGTCGAGGCTGGGCTGGGCTTTGCGCTGTCCAAAAAACGGTTGGAGACAGCTGGGTTTATCGGCGCCGCGGCAGTGAAGGCCGCGCTGGAGAAGGGCACCGCGCGCAAGCTGGTAGGCATCAAGCTCGAGGGCCGGGCACCGGCCCGCGCACATGCCGAGGTGCGAGCCAGCGGCGCCCATGTCGGCGAAGTTACCTCAGGCGTGTTCGCCCCCACACTGGGCGCCCCCATCGCGCTCGCTTATGTGCATACGGATTTTTCGGCGCCCGGCACGGCGCTTGAGTTGCTGGTGCGTGACAAGCCGCTCACCGGCACTGTCACCATCCTTCCCTTTATTCCCCATAATTACGCGCGCTGAAAGGCTGCAGCCATGACCCGTATTTACTTTTCCGAAGACCATGAGTGGGTGTCGGTTGATGCCGACGGCCTTGCCACCATTGGCATCACCGACCATGCCCAGCAGGCTTTGGGTGATATCGTGTTTGTTGAATTGCCCGCGCCGGGGCGCAATGTTGCGCCCAAAGAGGCCGTTGCCGTGGTGGAAAGCGTCAAGGCCGCGTCCGACGTTTATGCGCCGCTGACAGGAATGGTGGTTGAACATAATGAGGCGCTAACCAAAGATCCCGCCCTCATCAACCAAGAGCCCGAGGGCACCGCCTGGCTGTTTAAGCTGCGCCTCTCCGATGCAGGAGAATTGACGGGCCTGCTGGACCGCGCGGGCTATGACGCGTTTTTGGCGAGCGCGTCATGAGCATGCTGACTGAACTGGCGGCACTTGAGCGGGCCGATGTGTTCGCCAGCCGCCATATCGGGCCTGATGAGGCCCAGATCACGCATATGCTCAAGGCGGTTAAGGCCGCCAGCCTGGATGATCTGATCGCCCAGACGGTGCCCGAGAGCGTCCGCGCCAATGCGGGCCTCAACCTTCCGGCGGCGGTGTCCGAGGCCGAGGTGCTCACCCTTCTGCGTGGCCTGGCCGCGCGGAATGTGCTGAAAAAATCGCTCATCGGGCTGGGCTATCACGGCACCCACACGCCGCCGGTTATCCTGCGCAATGTGCTCGAAAACCCCGGCTGGTACACCGCCTACACCCCCTATCAGGCCGAAATCAGCCAGGGCCGGCTGGAAGCCATCCTGAACTTCCAGACCATGATCGCCAGCCTCACCGGGCTCGACATCGCCAACGCCTCGCTGCTCGATGAAGCCACCGCCGCGGCCGAGGCCGTCTCCATGGCCCATGGCATCAACAAAACCGGCTCCAGCGTCATCGCCGTGGCGTCTGACGTCCACCCCCAGACCCGCGCCGTCATCGCCACCCGCGCCTGGCCGCTGGGCTGGCGGGTGGCCGATGTACCCGCCGGCGATGTTGCCGCCATCGAGGCGGCCAAGCCGTTCGCCGTGGTGCTCAACTATCCTGGTTCCACCGGCGAGGTACGCGACCTTTCGGCCGAAATCGCCGCCGCCCACCGGGCCGGCGCGCTGGCCATCGTGGCGGCTGATCTGCTGGCCCTCACGCTGCTCAAATCCCCGGCCGAAATGGGCGCCGATGTCGCGGTGGGTTCAGCCCAGCGTTTTGGCGTGCCCATGGGCTTTGGCGGCCCGCATGCGGGCTATTTCGCCACGCGAGATGGCTTCAAACGCTCCATGCCCGGCCGTCTCGTCGGGGTCTCGGTTGATGCCGCGGGCCAGCCGGCCATGCGCCTCGCCCTGCAAACCCGCGAGCAGCATATCCGGCGCGAAAAAGCCACCTCCAACATCTGCACCGCGCAGGTGCTGCTGGCGGTGATGGCCGGCTTTTACGCCGCCTGGCACGGCCCCGATGGGCTGAAAGCCATTGCCCGCCGGGTGAATTTGCAAGCCCGCCTGCTGGCTGATGCCGCGCGCCAGGGGGGCTACACGCTTCGCCACGCCCAGTTCTTCGACACCATCGCCATCGAGGCCGGCGCCCGCGCCGATGCCCTGCAGGCCGCCGCGCTGGAAGCCGGGTTCAACCTGCGCCGGATCGACGCAACCGGCGTGGCCATCGCGCTGGATGAAACCGTCACCCGTGCCGAGCTTGAGACCCTGGCCGCTATACTGGGCGGCAAGCTCGACGCCGCGCCGCACTCAGTGCCCGCCGGCCTCATCCGCGCCAGCCGCTATTTGAGCGAAGCCGCCTTCAACAGCCATCACGCCGAGCACGCCATGCTGCGCTACCTGAAGCGCCTGGAAGACAAGGACATCGCGCTCAACCGCTCGATGATCCCGCTCGGCTCGTGCACCATGAAGCTCAATGCGGCCGTTGAGATGGCCGCCATCTCCTGGCCCGAATTCACCAACCTGCACCCCTTTGCGCCGGCGGAGCAGACCAAGGGCACGAAGCAGCTGATTGATGAGCTGGCCGCCCTGCTGGCAGAAGTCACCGGGTTTGCCGCGGTGTCGTTGCAGCCCAACTCCGGCGCGCAGGGGGAATTTGCCGGGTTGCTGGCCATCCGCGCCTGGCATGAGGCGCGCGGCGAGGGTAAGCGTAATATCTGCCTCATCCCGTCCTCCGCGCACGGCACCAACCCCGCTTCGGCGGCCATGGCTGGCTACAAGGTCGTGGTGGTGGCGTGCGACAGGCTGGGCAATGTCGAGCTTGCCGACCTTGAGGCAAAAATCGCCGAGCATGGCCCGAAGCTGGCCGCGCTGATGGTCACCTACCCCAGCACCCATGGCGTGTTCGAGGTCCAAATCCGCGACATCTGCCGTGCCGTGCATGAAGCTGGCGGCCAGGTTTACATGGATGGCGCCAATATGAACGCGCAGGTGGGGCTGACCAGCCCGGCCAATATCGGCGCGGATGTCTGCCACCTCAACCTGCACAAGACCTTCTGCATCCCCCATGGCGGCGGCGGGCCGGGTGTGGGGCCGATCGGCGTGGCGGCGCATCTGGTGCCGCATCTGCCCAACCACCCGCTGCGGCCCGATGCCGGGCCCGGCACGGGCTACGGCCCGGTCTCGGCGGCGCCGTTCGGCTCGGCGCTCATCCTGCCCATCCCCTATGCCTATATCCGCCTGATGGGGCCGGACGGCATCACCCAGGCGACCAAGGTGGCGATCCTGAACGCCAACTATATCGCCGCCAAGCTGGAAGACGCCTACCCCATCCTCTATCGCGGCGCCCAGGCCCGCGTCGCGCATGAATGCATCATCGATTGCCGGGGCTTTGCCGCCACCTCTGGCGTGCAGGTTGAAGACATCGCCAAGCGCCTGGGAGATTACGGCTTCCATGCGCCCACCATGTCCTGGCCGGTGGCCGGCACGCTGATGATCGAGCCCACCGAAAGCGAAGACAAGGCCGAGCTGGATCGTTTCTGTGATGCCATGCTCTGCATCGCCAAGGAGATCGCCACCATCGCCGCCGGCACCTGGCCACGTGACGACAACCCGCTGAAAAACGCGCCGCACGCCGCGATCGAGGTCATGGCCGGTGAGTGGAAACACCCCTACACCCGCGAACAGGCCGCCTATCCGCTGCCCTACATCGCCGCCCAAAAATACTGGCCACCCGTCAAGCGCGTCGACAATATTTACGGAGACCGCAACCTCATATGCTCCTGCCCGCCAATCGAAGCCTACGCGGAGGCGGCGGAGTAGGGACCAAGCATGTTCTGTA
>JAKBAQ010000103.1 GCA_021808985.1 Pseudomonadota bacterium | reverse complement strand
GATCCTGGTGTTTCCGCAGCTTTATGCCCAGGCCATCCAGCTTTAGGGCGCGCGGGGGATTCCGGGGGTTTTAGGAGGTTGCTCGCCATGCCCGATGATTTGACCCGGCGTCTCACCGAATGGCGGCGGCATTTGCATGCGTATCCCGAAATATCCTGCCAGGAGGGCGCGACGGCGGCGTTTGTTTGCGCCAGGCTGGACGAGATGGGCATTCCCTTCACCGCCGGGGTTGGCGGGCATGGGGTGGTGGCGACGCTGCGGCGCGGGGTGTCCAACCGGGCGGTGGGGCTGCGGGCGGATATGGACGCGCTGCCGGTTTTGGAGACGCCAGGGCGGGGGCATGGCTCGCGCAACCATGGGGTGATGCATGCGTGCGGGCATGATGGGCATACTGTCTCGCTGCTGGGCGCGGCGGCGATGCTGCTGGAGGATACATCATGGTCGGGCACGGTGCAGTGCGTGTTTCAGCCCGCCGAGGAGGGATTTGGCGGCGCGCAGGCCATGCTGGATGACGGGCTGCTGGCGCGTTTTCCGATGGAGCGGATGTTTGGCTACCATAACTGGCCGGGGCTGGAGGCGGGCGTGGTGATGGTGCATGGCGGGCCGGTGATGGCGGGGGCGGCGAGCTTCGATATCACGCTGCGCGGCGTGGCCGGACATGCCGCGATGCCGCAGGATTGCGCCGACCCGGTGCAGGGGGTGGCGCAGCTGATCATCGCGCTGAACGCCATCGTGGCCCGCAATGTGGACCCGCAGGAGGCGGCGGTGATTTCCACCTGCATGCTCAAGGCCGGGGAGGCGCATAATCTGATCGCCCAGGAGGCGGTGCTGGGCGGGACGATGCGGGCGCAGACGCCGGGGATGATGCGGTTTTTGCAGGCGCGCGTGCGCGAGGTGGCGGAGCATGTGGCGCGCGGGCTGCAACTGAGCGCGCGGGTTGAGATTGTGAGCGAAGTGACGGCGACCGTGAACCATGCGGCGGAAGCGGCGATGGCGGCGAAGGCCGCCGCCGGGGCGGGGTTGAGCGTGCGCGGCGATATGCGGCCCAGCATGGCGGCGGAGGATTTTGGGCGGTTTTTGGAAGTGATCCCGGGGGCTTATGCGTGGATCGGCAACGGCGCCTCGGCCGGGCTGCATAATGAGGCCTATGACTTCAACGATGCGATTCTGCCCGTGGCGGCGCGCTATTATGCCGCCGTGGCGCGGGCGGCGCTGGCCTGAATGCTGGAGTGGCGGGAGCCGGCGATTGTGCTGGAGGCCGTTGCGCATGGCGAGGCGGACGCGCTGGTGAGCGTGCTGAGCGCGCGTGGGCTGTGGCGCGGGCTGGCCAAGGGTGGGGCGGCGCGCGGCAAGGCGGGAATTTGGCTGAAGGGGAACATGCTCGCGGCGCGCTGGGTGGCGCGCACGGCCGAGCAGCTGGGGACGTTGACGGGGGAGTTGGTGCATCCCGCCGCGGCGCTGGCGATGGAGGATGGCGTGGCGCTGGCGGTGCTGAACGCGGCCTGCGCGCTGGCGGCGGGGACGCTGGCGGAGCGCGAGCCTTGCCCGGCGGTGTTCGCGGGGCTGGCGCGGGTGCTGGCGGGCATTGATATTCCCGGCGTGCCGTTGCCCGAGCTGGTGCGCTGGGAGGTTCTGCTGCTGCGCGAGCTGGGGTTCGGGCTGGATTTTTCCGCCCAGGCGGGGGGAAATGACAGGCTTGCCTATGTATCGCCGCGCACCGGGCGGGCGGTGAGCCTGAGCCAGGCGGGGGAATGGGTGGACCGGCTGTTCGCGCTGCCGGAATTCATGCTCGGGGATGGGCAGGCGAGCCTGGCGGATTGCCTGGCGGGGTTGCGCATTACCGGGCATTTCCTCGCGCGCGATGTGTTCGGGGCGCGCCATCGCCCTCTTCCAACGGCGCGGCAGCGTCTTTATGAGCTGATCGCTGATCGGCTGGCCGAGGGAGGGTAGAATTATGCTGGATGAGGTTTCAGGCCATATTGAAGATGCGCCGCTGAGCCATGCGCTCTCGGAGCGGTATCTGGCCTATGCGTTGTCCACCATCATGTCGCGCTCGCTGCCCGATGCGCGCGATGGGCTGAAGCCGGTGCACCGGCGGCTGATTTATGCGATGCATCAGCTGAAGCTGGACCCGCGCTCGGGCTTTAAGAAATGTGCCCGCGTGGTGGGCGATGTGATGGGCAAGTTCCATCCGCATGGGGACAGCTCGATCTATGAGGCGCTGGTGCGCCTGGCGCAGGAGTTCTCCTCGCGCTTTCCGCTGATCGAGGGGCAGGGGAATTTCGGCAATATCGACGGCGATAACGCCGCCGCCATGCGGTATACGGAATCGCGGCTGACCGCGATCGCGGAGTTTTTGCTGCGCGGGATTGATGAGAACGCGGTGGATTTCCGCCCGACCTATGATGGCGAGGAGAGCGAGCCGGTGGTGCTGCCCGGCGCGTTTCCCAATCTGCTGGCCAATGGGGCGGCGGGGATCGCGGTGGGGATGGCGACATCGATACCGCCGCATAATGCGGGGGAGGTGTGCGCGGCGGCGATGCATCTGGTGCAAAACCCAGAGGCGAGCACGCAGGAACTGCTGAAACATCTGCGCGGGCCGGATTTTCCGACCGGCGGGGAGATTGTGGAGGACGAGGCGGCGCTGCTGGCGGCTTATGAGAGCGGGCGCGGCTCGTTGCGCACACGGGCGCGCTGGAGCCGGGAAGCGCAGAAGAACGGCATGTGGGTGATCGTGGTCAGTGAAATTCCTTATCAGGTGCAGAAATCGCGCCTGGTGGAGCAGGTGGCGCTGCTGTTGCAGGAGAAGAAGCTGCCGCTGCTGGGCGATATTCGCGACGAGAGTGCTGAGCATATACGGCTGGTGCTGGAGCCCAAGGCGCGCACGGTGGACCCGGAGATGCTGATGGCCTCGCTGTTCCGCGCGACCGCGCTGGAGAGCCGCTTCGCGCTCAACATGAATGTGCTGGATGGCGGGCGCACGCCGCGCGTGATGGGGCTGAAGGCGCTGCTGCGCTGCTGGCTGGACCACCGGCATGAGGTGCTGGTGCGCCGCTCCAACCACCGGCTGGAGGCGATTGCGCGGCGGCTGGAGATTTTGGACGGGTATCTGGTGGTGTACCTAAACCTGGATGAGGTGATCCGCATTATCCGCACCGAGGATCAGCCCCGGCCGGTGCTGATGAAGGTGTTCAGCCTGAGCGAGACGCAGGCCGAGGCGATTTTGAACATGCGGCTGCGCGCGCTGCGGCGGCTGGAGGAGCAGGAGATTCGCGGCGAGCACAAGAAGCTGAGCGCGGAGCAGAAGGGATTGCAGGCGCTGCTGGGCGATGCGGGCAAGCGCTGGGATAAGATCAGCGCTGAAATTAACGAGGTGCGGGAGGCATTTGGCGCGGGGGCGCTGGGGGCGCGGCGCACGCAGATAAGCGCCGCCGCGCCGGTGGTGGAGATTGTGGCCGAGGCGCTGGTGGAGCGCGAGGCGATTACGGTGATACTCTCGCAGAAAGGCTGGATACGGGCGCAGAAGGGGCATCTGGCCGATGATGCGGAGCTGAAGTTCAAGGAAGGCGACCGGCTGGAGTGCCTGCTGCGCTGCGAATCAACCGACCGGATTGCGCTGCTGGCCACCAACGGGCGGGTTTATACGCTCAAGGCCTCGGAGATTCCGCGCGGGCGCGGGGATGGGCAGGCGATACGGCTGTTGATCGACCTGGCCAATGAGGATGGGGTGCTGCGGCTGTTTTTGCCGGATGTGAACGGGAAATATCTGGTGGCATCCTCCGCCGGGCGCGGGTTTGTGGTGCCGGGGGGGGAGCTTGGCTCGGAACGGCGGGCGGGCAAGACGATTCTGGCATTGCGGCCGGGCGAGGAATGGGCGGCCTGCGTGCCGGCGCGGGGCGACCATGTGGCGGTGATGGGCAGCAACCGCAAGCTGCTGGTGTTCCCGCTGGTGGAAGTGCCGGAGATGCC
The DNA here is from genome assembly GCA_021808985.1 of Pseudomonadota bacterium. Lineage (GTDB taxonomy): Bacteria > Pseudomonadota > Alphaproteobacteria > Acetobacterales > Acetobacteraceae > Acidocella. The sequence continues at coordinate 5,070 of JAKBAQ010000103.1, read as the reverse complement.
CAAGGGGGCGGGCGTGGCGTTGCAGAAATACAAGGATGCCAGCCTGAGCGATGTGAAGGTGTTCACCCTCGCCGAGGGGCTGAGCTGGCGGCTGGGCGAGAAGGTGCGCACGGAGACGAAGCTGAATGAATGGCTGGGCGTGCGCGCGCAGGTGGGCCGGATGCCGCCCAATGGCTTCCCGAAATCAGGCAAGTTTGGCGAGGCGGGCTGAGCCGGGCGCCTGGGCCCGGCGCGGTTAGAACGATAATTCCTGCTTTGGCGGCGGGGCGGGTTGTTTTTGCGCCTGACCGAGGCGGATGAGCGCGTGGTAGTATTTGGGGTCGATGAGGTATTGGCAAAGGTCCAGCAGGCGCAGCAGGGAGCCGCTGGCCACCGCCTGTTCAACCGGGTTGCTGATGTTGGCGGTGATGAGGGAGGGAAAGGCGGCGCGCAGGAAGGCCATGCTCGCGGCGAAGTAGATGGGGGGAATCTCGGCCCTTGTGTGGGCCTTGCCGATTTCCTGCTGGCGGTGGACGAAATTGGCGCCGTAATCGCCGTCAAAAAGGTTTTCGAGCCAGGCCGTGTGGGAGGATTTCAGCGTGTCCACCCGGTTTTGGATGTAGGCGGCCATTTGCGGGTCGGCCAGGAGGACTTTGTAAAACCGGGCGGTGAGGGAGGGCAGCAGCGGGCGCATGAGGCTTTGCAGGGATTTGATGACCTTCTGGTCTTCCAGGTTGAAGCCGACATCGGCGCAGAGGGGGTGCAGGGAGTGGTCCGCGCCGTTGGCGGCGGCGGGGTGGGCCAGGCCGTTGGCGGATTTGAGCTGATAGGTGCTGTCAAGGATCAGGGGTGGTTCCTCGGCGGAGTCTTCCTCCGGTTCCGGCGCGGCGGCGATGGGTTCGGGCGCGGGTTCGGGTTCTGGCGCGGGCTCGGGCGCGGCGATGGGTTTGGCGGCGCGGTGGGCCTGCAGAATGCTGGCGAAGCTGTGCTCATGCGCCAGAATGCTGGCGACCGCCGCGCTGGCTTCCTGAAAAAGCTGGCCGAGCTTGGCGGTTTTGGCGGCGATGGCGCACATTACGGCGGTGGCGCCGGCGCGCACGATGAGCACCGAGCCGTGCTTGCCGCTGATCATCACCTGTTCCAGGCCGCCGCGGGAGAGTTCCTGCGCGGTTCGCTCGCCAAGGGAGAGGGTGGCGGCGATGAGGGCGCTGACGCGGTCTTCGTCCATGCCATCGGCGAGGGCGGAGGCGATGACGAAACCATCGGCGGAGATGAGCGCTGACGCCTGAATGTCAGCCGAGCTTGCGTTCAGGGCGGAGAGGATGGCGGCGAGTTGGTCTTCACTCATAAGTACCTCCAGCAGACTTTGTGCCATATCAGCAATAACTGAAACTTTCCAGACGGGCATCCCGCTGGAGAGAATTTTGTTCTGAATATCAACGACGTGGGAATATCTTGTCGCGAACGAGACATTCTCGGCAATGTGCGTTGGGGTGGGGGCGGGGTGTTCAAATAATCGTGTTGCATGATTTTGGAGGCGGAATGCTTTTGCGGAGCAGTCGCAACTGGGTGAGCGTTGTTTAAGATTTAATTTAAACTATTTGATAATAAAACAAATAAATTCAGAAAAAAGCCGGATTTTGGGTTTGGATATGGGGTGCGGTGGTGGATTTTGGCGGCTGGGTGCAACTGAACCGCATTATCAACAAAATATCGTTAAGTATTCGTATTGCACTAAAATAAAAAGCTTTTAGTCTCCTGCGCGCAGCAAGGTTTTTGGGGGCATTCATGCGTGAAGACCAGATTAAGACCATCTTGACAGATCTGAACGGGGGATCGGCTGATATCGAGGCGTCGGCGCTCATTTCCACGGATGGTTTGATCATTTCCTCCGCGCTCACGCCGGGGATGGATGAGGACCGGATCAGCGCCATGGTGGCGGCCATGCTTTCATTGGGGGAGCGCACCGCGGCGGAGCTTGCGCGGGGAAGCCTGGAGCAGGTGATGATAAGCGGCGCGCAGGGGCATGTGCTGATTATCCATGCGGGCAGTGACGCGGTGCTGTGCACCATCGCCAGCAAGCAGATAAAGCTCGGGCTGCTGTTCATCGACGCCAGCCGGGCGGCCAAGGCGGCGACCGCGATTTTGAAATAAGCCGTTTCGGGAGGCGGTTTTCATGCAGTTGCAGAGCAAGGACCCGAATATCCAGACATTCTGGCATGTTTGCGGGCTGGACAAGGATGATGAGAGCATCCTCTGGGCCGTGCGCGGCGCTATTCTGCCGCTGATTCCAGCACTTACCGATGCGTTTTATGCGACGCTGGGCGCGGATGCGCAGACGGCGCCGCTGATAGAGGGCCGGGTGGAGCAGCTGAAGCGCACGCATGCGGTATGGCTGGAGAGCCTGTTCAGCGGTGAGTATGGGGCGGATTTCATCCGCCGGCAGCAGCAGATTGGCGAAGTGCATGTGCGGGCCAAGATTCCGCCGACCTTCGTGGCGGCGAGCATGAGCTTTTTGCGCGGGGCCTTGCCGGACGTGCTGGCGGCGAACATAGCGGACAAGGAGGATGCCAGGGCGGCGATGGGCACGCTGCTGCGGCTGTTCGATTTGTGCCAGTTTTTGATAGACCGCAGCTATGACGGCACGCTGAGCGATGGGCTGATGAATAATCTGGGAATCAGCCCGGCGCTGCTGGCGCGGTTGCAGACCGTGGGCAAGAAGCCGCAGCCTGGGCAGGACTAGCCGGGCGCGGATGCGCGGGGCTGGCGTTTGCGGCGGGCATACGTTCCGAAACATTCTTAGCATCGTGATGTTACAATCCTATGTGTAACTGATGCTCTGATGAGGAGGGTTTATGCGATGATGTCTCGCCGGGGGTTGGCAAAATCAATATTGGGGGCGGGGGTGGCCGCGCTGGTGCTGGGGTTGGGCGCCAGGCCGGCGGCGGCGCAGGTGGCGCCGCCATATCCGCCCTATTACAGGCCGGTGCCGCCGCCACGGCGGGAGATTATTCCGGTGGCGCCGGGGACGGCCTATGTGTGGCTGCCGGGGCATTGGATGTGGAATGGCGCCGCCTATGTGTGGCGGCCGGGGCATTATGTGCTGCGCCGGCATGGCTGGCACCATTGGGTGAACGGGCACTGGCGCGTGCGGGCCGGCATGTGGGTGTGGGTGCCGGCGCACTGGGCGCGCTGATGGCGGGCGGTTAGAGTCTGTTTTAACCGTTTTCTCTTATAACAAATTGAAATTATTAAAAATTTTTGCGGGGTTTGGGGAGCTTTTTATAAAAAGCTCCCCAAGACTCTGGCCCTTTTTTACAAAAAAGGGCCAGACCCCAAAAAACTTTTGAGAATTATCCTTAAGGTTTTTGCAGAGACTGTCTCTTGGATTTAACCCCGGGCGAGGGCGTGGATGCGCTCCACCATCGCGGCGACGCCGTTGCCGCGATTGGTGGAGAGGGCGCTGATCAAGCCGAGATCATGCAGGAATTTGACCGGGGTGGCGAGGATTTCAGCCCGTGGGCGGCCGGAATAGACGCGCAGGACCAGCGCCACCAGGCCGGAGACGATGGCGGCGTCTGACGCGCCGGCGAAATGGAAAATCTCCCCATTTTCCTCGGCGGCGAGCCAGACCTGGCTTTGGCAGCCCTTCACGCGGTGGGATTCGTCGCGCCATTCGGCGGGGTAGGGGGGGAGTTTGCGGCCAAGCTCGATGATGAACTGGTAGCGGTCCATCCAGTCGTCAAACAGGGCCAGCTCCTCGCCGATGGCGGCGATGGCGGCCTCGGCGCTGAGGTCTTCGGGTTGGTAGAAAGCAGTCATGGCCGGCCTTTCCTGCGGAACCATGCGGGCGGCGTGTCGCCCCCTCTTGGTTAAGCTCCGTATGCGCGCGCAGAGATACCAAGGGGGGCGGGAATTACAATGGCGGCGGCGATTGCGGGGGTGGGGCGGTTGGGGTTAGGGTTGGGAAAACTGATAATCAGAGGGGATGTCTCATGATTACCATTTATCATCTGGGTGTTTCGCAGTCTGACAGGATTGTCTGGCTGATGGAGGAGCTGGGGTTGCCCTATGAGCTGGAGTGGTTCGACCGGCTGCCCAGCATGTTCGCGCCGCCGGAATACAAGGCGCTGCACCCGGTGGCGACGGCGCCGACCATCCGCGATGGGGACAAGGTGTTTTGTGAGTCGCTGGCGATTGTTGAGTATATCGTGAACCGCCATGCGGGCGGGCGGCTGGGGGTGGCGGTGGATGCGCCGAATTATGCCGATTATCTGTATTGGCTGAGCTTCAGCAACAGCCTGATGGCGAGCGTGATGGCGATGATGGCGGGGGATCCGCAGAGCGCGGACCCGATGCGGGCGATGTTCGCGCGGGCCTCGGCGGACCGGGTGACGCTGTATCTGAACCATTTGAACCTGCGGCTGGGGGAGGAGGATTATCTGGCCGGGCCGGAGTTTAGCGCCGCCGATGTGCAGAACATGTTCGCGCTGACGACGATGCCGAAATTCGGGGGACCTTCGATTAGCCATCTGCCGAATGTGGTGGCGTATGTGGAGCGGATTTCGGCGCGACCAGCGTATCAGCGGGCGATGGCGATCGCGGGGCCGGATGCGGTGAGGCCGAGGGCGTGAGGCGGTGGCTGGGGGACCTGGATTCGAACCAAGGCTGCCCGGGTCAGAGCCAGGAGTTCTACCGCTAAACTATCCCCCAACGGTCACAGCGAGGCCCGATTAGCACTGGTGCGCGCGGGCTGCAACTGCCGGGGGGTGCCTGTTCAGTATAAAATTTAATTACGGCATGGCGCGCATGTGTGCTTTCCCGCTTGCTCATCACCCTAATTAAGCGCGACTATGTAAGAATGGGTATGGTTTATTCATCCGCATTGCCGAGCGTTCAGGCCGATGCCGCCCCACGGCGGGGGGGACGGCGGCCGGTGTTCGCGGGGATAGACCTGGGGACGAATAACTGCCGGATGCTGCTGGGGACGCCGGCGGGGCAGGGGTTTCATGTGCTCGACAGTTTTTCGCGAGTCGTGCGGCTGGGCGAGGGGTTGTATGAGACCGGGCGGCTCTCGGCCGTGGCGATGGA
>JAKBAQ010000102.1 GCA_021808985.1 Pseudomonadota bacterium | reverse complement strand
GGCCCGAGGCGGAGATGAGGGTTTTGATCTCCTTGGCGGCATCGGCCGAGCGCTGGGCCAGGGCGCGCACCTCGGTGGCGACCACGGCGAAGCCACGGCCCGCCTCCCCTGCCCGCGCGGCCTCAACCCCGGCATTGAGCGCCAGCAAATTCGTCTGAAAGGCGATTTCGTCGATGACGCCGATGATGTTGCCGATCTGGCGGGATGAGGCCTCAATGCCGGACATGGCGGTAACCGTGTCGCTCACCACCGTGCCGGAGCGCTCGGCCTCGGCGCGGGCGGTGCCGGCGGCCTCGCGCGCGGTGTTGGCGCCCTCGGAGGTTTTGCGCACGGTGGCGGTGATTTGGTCAAGCGCGGAGGCGGTTTCCTCCAGGCTGGAGGCCTGCTGCTCGGTGCGGTGGGAAAGATCGTCAGAGGCCTGGCGGATTTCTCCGGCGCCGGCGCGCACGCCGTGCGTGTTGCGTGAGATGGAGCTGAGCGTTTCCTCCAGCCGGTCCATCGCGTTGTTGAAGTCGTGCTTCAGGGCTTCATAGGCGGGGGCCACGTTTTGCTGGAGGCGGGTGGTGAGGTTGCCGGCGGCGAGGCTGGAGAGTGCCACGGCCAGACCTTCCACAACCTGTTTTTGGTCCTGCCCGGCGGCGGCGAAGGCGGCTTCCATCTCTTGCAGCCGGCGGTCCAGCTGGTCCTGGAATTTTCTCGCCTCGATTTCCAGCTTCAGGCGTTCCTGGGCGTTTTCCTTGAACACGTGCACGGCCTGGGCCATGGCGCCGATTTCATCGGAGCGGCCGGTGCCGGGGATGCTGACATTCAGATCCTGGTGGGCGAGCCGGTTCATCACGGTGGTCATCTGGCTGATGGGCTCGGAGATGCTGCGATTGACCAGCACGCCGACCACCAGCGTGCCAAGCGACATGAGGAGCAGCACGGCGGTGATGAGGATGGAGCTGGATTTGGCGGCATGGTCCGACGAGGCGGAAAGCCGCGCGGCCTGGGCGTTGTTGTAGGCGAAATCAGCGTCCATGTTGGTGGTGAAGTCGCTCAGCTCGTTTTTTATGTCAGAGTCAAAAATGTCGGTGACGGCGGCGCTGTTGCCATCGGTGTACAAGGTGGAGACCTGCTGCACGGAATTTTCGAGCTGCCGGAAGGCGGCGTTGAAGGCGGTGCCGACCTGGGTTTCACGGCCAGGGTCCATGGTCACGTGATATTCGTGCCACTGATTTTCATAATCCAGCTCCACGGGGCTTATTTCATCAAACAAGGAGGCGGCCATGCCGGGGTCGCTCTGGTTGGCGGCGATGGCGGCGATGGCCACGAGCTGGCGCGCATCCTTGGACATGACGCCGAGCGGCTCGATCTGCCCGGTATTCGCCGCCAGGGCGTTGGAGTCAGCGTTCAGCAGGCGGACCCGGGAGATGGAGAAAATGCCCAGGAATAATGTGAAGAACAGAATTGTCGCGAACGCGGCCACAACCTTGTTACGGATGGAGAGATTGCTAAGTACGCTCATTCAGTACGGCTCCATGGGCGAAGATGGCCGGGCGGCGCGGTATCCGGCCGGACAGGTTTAGGGCGGAGAGGTTGCGGCTTGCTTAACCGGTGTTAGAAGAGTTCCAGCTCGCCGGAGGGCGTTTCCAGCTCCTCGGGCACCGGCGCGCCTTGCAGGCGGTAGGCGAGATCGGACAGGGTGATGTGATGCAGCGCGGTTTGCGAGTTCACGCGCCAATCGCCGGGCAGCAGGCGGCCAATGGTGAGGACGTATTTGGAGAGCGCGGAGAGACGCTGGGAGAGAAGATCAAGCGTTTGGACGTTGCGGTGACAGTCCGGATCGTTGGCGACGCGCAGCAGGGCGGGGCTGAGCGAGGTTTGGAATTGCTCAGTGAAGCGGCCAAGCTCCAGAAACTCACCGCCAAGTGCTTCCAGGATTTCAGCCAACGGTGCGTGCTGGCGGTCATCCTCGCAGGTTCGGCTTTCAACCATTTGTCTCTCCTGCAAAAATTGCCTCTAGAATAGTTCGACGTTTCCCTGCCCTGGCGGCACGGGCGGCGGCGGGCGGGTGCGCTCGGCGCGCATGATGGATTCGGTTTCCTTCGCCAGCAGCACCTGCCGGGCGCGGCCGGTGACGGGCCAGAACTGGATGCGCCGCCCCTGCTCGCCGCGCAGGCTGCCGCCCACCAGGGCGATGCCCTCGGCCTTGAGGAAACGCTCGGCGAAGGTGGCGTTCAGCTCGCCTATGTCGGTCAGCCCCTTGATCATCCGCGCGCCGCCAAAAAGCTTGGCTTGCAGGCGGCTGCGCTGGGCGCCGCGGCGGAGCAGGCCGTTGACCAGAAGCTCCATGGCATGCACGCCAAAACGCATGACATCGCCCGCCAGCTGGCGCTGCTGGGAAGCGGCGTCGGTGCCGGGGAGGAGAAAATGGTTCATGCCGCCGAGGCCCATCACATTGTCCCAGATGCAGGCGGCGATGCAGGAGCCGAGGATGGTGGTGAGCACGGTGGTTGGATTGTCATCAACATAATGCTCACCCTGGACGATGTGCACTTTTTTTTCCGCCGCCGTCTGGATGGGCGGGAGCAGGAGCGTGGTCATGATATTTTTCTCCCGCGGGTGGCGTTGGTGCTTTGCAGCAGGCGATCGGCGATACGCTCCAGCGGCATTTGCTGGGTGAGGGCGCCGATTTCAAAAGCGGCCTTGGGCATGCCGTAGACCACGCTGGTGGCTTCGTCCTGGCCGATGGTCTCGCAGCCGGCGCGGCGCATGGCGAGCAGGCCCTCGGCGCCGTCTCGCCCCAGGCCGGTGAGGATGACGCCGATGGCACGGTCATGCACGCAGCGATGGACGGAATGGAACATGACATCCACCGAGGGGCGGTGGCCGTTGACACGCTCGGCCTCGCTGAGATGCACGCGCGGGGCGGTGAGGCCGGTGATTTCCAGATGCGCGCTGCCGGGGGCGAGGTAGACATGGCCGGTTTTCAGGGGCGCGCCGTCGGCCGCCTCGCTCACCTCCGGCGCGCAGAGCTTGTTGAGCCGGGCGGCGAAGCTCTTGGTGAAGGTGGGCGGCATGTGCTGGCTGATGATGGTGGGCGGGCAGTTGGCGGGGAATTTGCGCAGGATGGTCAGCAGCGCCTCAACGCCGCCGGTGGAGGAGCCGATGGCGAGGCAGCGGCCATCGGGCACATAGGCGGCGGTTGAGGGGCGCGCGGCGGCGGATGCCACCAGCCGGGGCTGGCGGCGCGATATGGCCGCGGCCTTCACCTTTTCGGCCAGCTGCTCAAAGCTGTGCTGGTTGATGGAGGAGGGTTTTGCCACACAGTCAAACGCGCCGATTTCCAGCGCGCGCAGGTTCACATCGGCGCCCGCCTGCGTGAGGGTGGAGACCATGATGACCGGCGTTGGCCGCAGGCGCATGATTTTGTCGAGAAATTCCAGGCCGTTCATGTTCGGCATTTCAATGTCGAGCGTGATGACATCGGGGGCGAGCGCCTTGATCGCCTGGCGGGCTTCGTGCGGGTCTTGCGCCTGGCCGACGACTTCGATCTGCGGGTCAGCCCGCAGGGTGGCGGTGATGAGGCCACGCATGGTGGCGGAATCGTCAACGACGAGGACACGCACGCTCATGCGCGGAGACTCCCCATGGCGCGGGGGCGGTAGATGGTGATGCCGTCGCTCTGCAGGGCGGCTTCGGCGGCGCCGGTCACACGCTCGGAATGGCCGATATACAGAGCCCCGGCGGGGGCCAGCAGCGGCGTGATGCGCGACCAGATCTGCTCCTGCATGTCGTTCTCGAAATAGATGACCACGTTGCGGCAGAAGATCACGTCAAAACGGCCGCGCATCGGCCAGTTGCCGATGAGATTGAGCTTGCGGAACTTGACCAGGGAGCGGGCCTCATCGGCGATTTGCTGGCGGCCCTCGCGCACGGAGGAAAACCAGCGGCCACGCAGCGGCGCGGGGATGGGCTCGAGCTGGGCGGTATCGTAAGCGCCGGCGGTGCCCATGGCGAGCATGTTGGGGTCAATGTCGGTGGCGAGGATGCGGATGTCATGCCGCGGGGCGTCGGGCATGAGGGAGAGCAGGGTGAGCGCGATGGAATAGGGCTCCTGCCCGCTGGAGCAGGCGGCGGACCAGATGCGCACCGGCTGGCCCTGGCGGGCCCTGGTGAGCAGGGATGGGAGGATTTTGGCCTTCAGATGCTCAAAATGATGCGGCTCGCGGAAGAAGCGGGTGACGTTGGTGGTGAGCGCCGCGATCATGTCCTGGCGCTCGCCGGTGCCGGAGGGGCTTTCAATGAGGGCGCAATAGTCAGCGAAGGTGCTGAGGCCGCGCAGGCGCAGGCGCTTGGCCAGGCGGGAATAGACGAGGTTGGCCTTGTTGCCGGAGAGCGAGATGCCGGCCTCGGCCATCAGCGCGGCGGCGATGGTGGCGTAGTCACGCTGGGTCATCAGGAACTCGCCGGTTTCGGTGAGGCCCGCCGCCGGCTTGGAGGCGCTGGAGGTGTTCATGCCGGCGTTCACGCGGCCTCCTGCTCGCCCTGGGGCAGCACATGGTCGAGCGAGATGAGGCTGATCATGCGGCCATCGACGGGGAGCAGGCCCTTGACGAAGGTTTTCACCAGATCGGAGGAGACATCGGGCGTGGGCTGGATGTTGGCGTCGTTGGCGGTCAGGATGTCAGACACCGCATCGACCAGCAGGCCGATTTGCTGATGCCCGATCTGCACCACGATGATGACGTTGCGCGCACTTGGCTCGTTGCTCGGCAGGCCGAGGCGCACGGCGAATTCCACGATGGGCACCACGGCGCCGCGCAGGTTGATGACGCCGCGCACATAGCGCGGGGAGCGGGGCAAGGCGGTGGCGGCGGTCCAGCCGCGGATTTCACGCACGGCCATGACGTTGATGCAGAATTCCTGGCGGCCGACGCGAAAGGCGATCAGCTCACGGGTGTTGGCGCCGCTATTGGTGGGTTTGCTCATGGTTCAACGCGCCTCCAGCAGGGAAGATTCGGAACGGTTCAGCTCGCTGCGGGTGGTTTTCACCACCGCGTCGACATCGAGGATCAGCGCCACGCTGCCATCGCCCATGACGGTGGAGGCGGCGATGCCGGGAATGGCGCGGTAATTGGCCTCCAGACTTTTGATGACGACCTGGCGCTGGCCGTGGATGGCATCGGCCAGCAGCACCGCGCGCATGCCGCTCTCGCCCTCGACCAGCAGCGCCACGGACTGGTTGGGCTCGATGAGTTCATCGCAATAGCCAAGCGAGGCCGCGATATCGACCATCGGCACATAGCCGCCGCGCAGGTGGATGAGGTTGATTTCACCGTCGAGGGGGAAGACATCGGCCGCCTTGGGCTTGAGGGTTTCCACGATGGCGCCGAGCGGGATGATGAGCGTGTGGCCGCGCGCGGAGATGACCATGCCGTCGAGCACCGCCAGGGTGAGCGGCAGGCTGAGGGTGAAGGTGGAACCCTGGCCGGGGCGCGAGGAGATGGAAATGCGCCCGCCCAGCGCCACGACGGATTGACGCACCACATCCATGCCGACGCCGCGGCCGGAAATGTCCGACACCGTGCTGGCGGTGGAGAAGCCGGGCAGGAAGATGAGATTGTCGATCTCATCGTCGGTGAGCGCGGCGTCCGGCGCGATCAGCCCGTTGGCGATGGCCTTCTCCTTGACGCGGGCGCGGTTGATGCCGGCGCCGTCGTCGGAGACTTCCAGCACGATGCGCCCGGAGCGGTGCAGGGCCGTGAGGCGCACCAGGCCTTCGGCCGGCTTGCCGGCGGCGATGCGCTTTTCGGGGGATTCCAAACCATGGTCGATGGCGTTGCGGATCATGTGGGTCAACGGATCGGCGATGCGCTCAATAACCGTTTTGTCGACCTCGGTGCCCTCGCCCTCGGTGACGAGGCGGGCCTGCTTGCCGGTTTGGGCCGCGACCTCGCGCACCAGGCGGGGCATGCGCTGGAACACCGAGCGCACCGGCTGGGCGCGGATGGCCATGACGCTGTCCTGAATTTCGCGGGTTAGATGCTCAAGCTCCTCCAGCGCCATGGCGACGCCCGAGGCGCGCGCGATGCCGGCTTCCAGCACGCGCTGGCTCAGCATCGCCTCGTTGATGACAAGCTCGCCGACGAGGTCGATCATGCGGTCCACCCGGTCAAGATCGACCCGGATGGTGGCGCTGACGGCGGCGGCGCTCTCCGCCTTGGCGGCCATGGTTTCCACCGGGTTTTGCCGCGCCAGGGGTGTGGCCGGGGGTTCGTGATGCTCGGGCTCGACCGGGGGCGGCGGGACGGCTTCTTCCTCATCGAACACTGGCGGGGGGAAGAATTCAAAAGAGAAGCCGTTATCGCCGGTGATCACGTCGCCGGGTTTGAGCCCGGGTTCGGGCGGGGTGGCGCTGGTGATGGTGAGCTGGCAATCATCCTCGACAAATTCAAAGACGTTGCGGATGGCCAGCTCCGTGCAGTCAGCCGCGAGGGTGATGTTCCAGGTGAGGTAGGCGCCTTCGGGGTCCAGCTCGCTCAGCTCGGGCAGGCGCGAGGAGTCCAGCGTGGCCTCGATGGGGCCGAGGCGGCGCAGCTCGCGCAGCAGGAGGGCGGTTTCATTCGCTTTGGCGTAGAGCGACGCGGCGGGGGTGAAGCTGATATGCCAGGCGGGCGATGCGGCGGGCGGCGCGGGCGCTGGGGTGGGCGGTTGCTCGTGGCCGTGGGTGCTGATCTGGGTGAATTCCACCACCAGGGCGGCGGTGCGGGCTTCGTCCACCGTGCCGTTCTCGCGCGCGGCGCGGACCAGATCGGCCAGGGCATCAGCCGCGCGCAGCAGCAGGTTGAGCACGGCCTGGGTGGTGGCGAGCGTGCCCGAGCGCACCTGGTCCAGCGCGGTTTCAAACACATGGGCGAAGCGGACCAGCGCGTCGAGCGCGAAGATCCCTGCCCCGCCCTTGATGGAATGCACGGCGCGGAAGACGGCGTTGACGGTTTCCGCCTCGGCGGCGCCGGATTCCATCAGGATCAGCCCGGCTTCGAGGGCGGCGAGCTGCTCCTCGCATTCCTGGAAAAACGTTTCGCGGATGGCGGCCATCGGGTCCAATGGATTCACTCCTGCGTTCAGGCCGCGACGCGGCGGATGGCTTCAACCAGCTTGATGGGATCGAAGGGTTTGACGATCCACCCCGTGGCGCCGGCGGCGCGGGCGCGGTTTTTCTTCTCGGCGTCAACCTCGGTGGTGAGGACGAGGACGGGCATGGAGCGGCGTGTCTCATCGCGCCGGACGGCTTCGATGAAGCCGAAACCATCCATGCGCGGCATGTTGATGTCAGTGACGATGACATCCGGCCGTTCGGTTTCCAGAACCTCCAGCCCGTGCAGGCCATCCTCGGCTTGCAGGACGCGAAAGCCGGCGGCGAGCAGGGAGTGGCGCAACATGTCCCGCATGGCGCGGGAATCATCGACGGTGAGAACGATCGTGCTCATGCGGGCATTTCCTTGCAATAGGTTAGTATTTTTGGGGGGACGCCGAGCAGGTCGAGCGCGGCCAGAAATTCCTCGGAACAGGAATCGAGGCGCAGTTCCTGCTCATCAGCCGCCCAGGCGGCGCGGGCGCAGAGCAGAACCTGCAGGCATTGCCCGCCCAGCCGCTGCACCTCGGCCGCGTTCACGCTGAGCGGCTTGCCGCGTCGTGTCAGGAAATTTTCCAGCACGGCGGCGGCGGCGGTGAGGTCCAGGATCGGCGGCAATGCCAGTGTGGCTGTGCCTGAGTGCGTGTTTTCCATGATGGGTCCTGATTGGTGGCGTTAGAATTCATCCCAGTCTTCGCTTGCTGGTGTGGTTGGCTCGGCGTTGCGCGGAACCGAAATGAATTTTCCCGAGGGGGCGTGGACGGGGATGCGTGATTTTTTCGGCGCCGGCGGGAGTGTTTTGCGGGGCGGCGGGGGGGCTTGCCGGGTTTCAACCTGCTGGGTTTCAACCTGGCGGGTTTGGAACTGGGAGACGAGGCGGGAGAGCTCCTCGGCCTCGGCCAGCAGGCTGTGGCTGGCGGCGGTGGCTTCTTCGACCATGGCGGCGTTCTGCTGGGTGACCTGGTCCATCTGGTTGACCGCGGCGTTCACCTCGGCGAGGCCGGTGGCCTGCTCCTGCGCGGAGGCGGCGATTTCGCTGACCAGGCTGTTCAGCCGTTCCACCTGCTCCACGATGCGGCCGAGCGCCTTGCCGGTTTCGCCCACCAGGCGCACGCCGGTGGCGACCTGCTGGCCGGAGGCGGAGATGAGGGTTTTGATCTCCTTGGCGGCATCAGCCGAGCGCTGGGCCAGGGCGCGCACCTCGGTGGCGACCACGGCGAAGCCACGGCCCGCCTCCCCTGCCCGCGCGGCCTCAACCCCGGCATTGAGCGCCAGCAGGTTGGTCTGGAAGGCGATTTCGTCAATGACGCCAATGATGTTGCCGATCTGGCGGGATGAGGCCTCAATGCCGGACATGGCGGTGACCGTGTCGCTCACCACCGTGCCGGAGCGCTCGGCCTCGGCGCGGGCGGTGCCGGCGACTTCGCGCGCCGTGCCGGCACCTTCGGAGGTTTTGCGCACGGTGGCGGTGATCTGGTCGAGCGCGGCGGCGGTTTCCTCCAGGCTGGAGGCCTGCTGCTCGGTGCGGTGGGAAAGATCATCCGAGGCCTGGCGGATTTCTCCGGCGCCGGCGCGCACGCCGTGCGTGTTGCGCGAGATGGAGCTGAGCGTTTCCTCCAGCTGGTCCATCGCGTTGTTGAAATCGCCACGGAGTTTTTCATAGTCGGCGGCGAAGGCCGTGGTGAGCCGGAAGTCCAGCTGGCCTTGGGCCAGACGGTCCAGCCCGGAGGCCAGGGAGTCGACGACGAATTGCTGCTGGCTGATGAAGGCGGCCTTGGCTTGCTCGGCGGCGGCGCGCTCCTGCGCGGCCTGCTCGGCGGCGGCGCGTGAGCGTTCCTCCAGGGTTAGTTTTTGCGAGGCGGAATCCTTGAAGATTTGCACCGCGCGGGCCATGCCGCCGATTTCGTCCCGGCGCTCGCGCCCCTCAACGGCCACTTGCAGATTGCCGCCGGCCAGACGCTCCATGACGGATTGCAGTTTTT
>JAKBAQ010000101.1 GCA_021808985.1 Pseudomonadota bacterium | reverse complement strand
TGTCAAACTCATAGCCGCCGAAGATCAGCCCGCATTCGATGCGCAGCATGTCCAGCGCGTCCAGCCCCAGAGGGGTCAGGCCGTGGGGCGCGCCGGCGGTGGTTATCGCGTCCCACGTGGCGGGGGCATGGTCTGGGTGGCAGAAAATCTCATAGCCAAGCTCGCCGGTGTAGCCGGTGCGGCTGATCATGATCGGGATGCCGTCATAACCGCCGATGCGCCCGATGGTGAAGCGGAACCAGGCCAGCTCGGCAAGGCTGGTTTGGCCTGGCGCGGTCCATATGATGTTACGCAGAATGTCGCGCGAGGCGGGGCCTTGCAGGGCGATGTTGTGGATTTGCTCGCTGGCCGCGCGCAGCTGCACATGCAGGCCCGATTGCGCGGCCTGTTCGCGCAGCCAGAGCAGGCTGGCATCGTCGCCGCCGATCCAGCGGAAATTATCCTGGCCCAGGCGGAACAAGGTGCCGTCATCGACCATGCCGCCATGCTCATAGCAGATGGGGGTGTAGACCACCTGACCGGGGGTTAGTTTGCGGATGTCACGCGGCATGGCGCCTTGCAGGAATATCTCGGCGTCGGGGCCGATGATCTCCAGTTTGCGCAGCGGGCTGAGATCCATGATCGCGGCTTTTTCCCGGCAGGCCCAGTATTCGGCCAGGGGGCCGTGGCCGGCATAGCAGGTGGGGAGCCAGAAATTCCGGTATTCGGTGAAATTGCGGGTGAGCGCGGCGGTGCGCGGGTGGAAGCCGGTTTCCTTGGTTGTTTTTGGAGGGGAATCAGGGGTCATGCGGTAACCGATCGAGCGTTTGAAGAAAGCGTCCGCGGCATAGACCCGGACTTGAATGGGGGTGAGGAGCCAGCCATTGGCGGCGTCAATGTCAGATGGGCAGGAGGAGGCGCCGCAGACCAGCTCATCGAGCGCGCGCAGCAGCACATAGTCGCCAGGGCGGGACCAGGGTTCGTCGAACCAGATGGCGTTGTGGGCGTTGAGGTTGGTGTTGAAGAAGAAATTGATGGCGGGCCAGCCGCGATGCGCGGCGATATTGTATGGTTGCAGGGCGGCGTTGAGGTTTTCGGAACAGTTGGGGTGGCCGAAATAGCCCATATCCTCATAATAGCGGGCGGTGCAGGCGAGGTTGAATGTGTCATGCCGCCCGACCGTGTCTTGCACGACCTCGACCAGCGCGGTGCGGTCCTCATCAAAGAACTTCGAGTAGAGGCCGGGTTTTGGGTAGGCTTGGCCGGTCATGGTTCGGGTGGTGGTGGCGTCCAGGCCGCGCAGGAGGCCACGGTCCAGCGCGCGGCGGCGGAAGCCGAGGAAATCAGAACATTGCCGCCCCGCGATATCGAGGATTTGGATGTATTCGCCTTCGTGAACCTCAAAGGAGATGGCGCTGGCGATGTCTATGGTGAGGTCCAGCCGGGGGTGGGCCAGGGGGTCTGGCACGCGGAAGATGCCGGGCTGGCGCAGCTGGTTGCGGCGGATGAGGATGGTGGTGTCCGATGGCGGGTTTTGCTCCCACACCAGCATCTGGCGCGCCGGCGCGCCGAGGATAATGGTGAGCGCCCGCGCGGCGCTGAAGTGGGCGTGGCTGTTGGCTGGGGTGTCCACCCCGAAAAGCCGCGCGGCGCGCGTGTTGGCAAGGCTTAGCCCGCGCCGCGCCAGCCCGGCGCGCACGCGCTGGGCGTCTTCGCTTTGGCGGGTGAGGGCGTGCTCGATCCATTCCGGTTGAATGCTGGCCTGTAGCCCGAGCGCGGCCAGCGCGTCCCGCCCGTCAGGCGAGAGGGCGATGAGTTCGAGGCTCTGCCCGCCATCTGGGGTGCGCAGCTCCACCGACTCACCGGCGGCCAGCTCCAGCACCAGGGTGCCGCCGCTTGGCAGCAGGTAGCGTTCCGTGTCAGCCGCCAGGGCCTGGGATTTGGTGGTGATGAAACCGTGAGGCGCCGCCGCGATGATTTCCGACGGAGCTGTCATTCAACCTCCCGCACAGGCTGTTTTGAAAAAATGCAGCTCCCCAGAAGCAATGCGCGCTGAGCTTAGGCGAGGGTTCTGGCGCCCGCAAGGAGAAATATGCGCAACAGGAAATATTTGTACGCTAAGGGAAAATTTGGGCGCTGAGTTGGGCGGCGCAGGCGCGCAGCCTGGCGAGGTGGCTGGAATCGTCTTGGGGCTGGTGCGCATGCCGCGGGAAGGAGAGCGAAATGGCCGCGGTGGGCGGCTGGCCGCCGGCCCATAAGGGCACCGCCAGGCAATAGAGGTCATCGGCGATTTCGCCGTCATCGCGGGCGAATTGCTGGGCTTGCACGCTCTCCAGGGTTTGGCGGAGGCGTTGCGGGTCGGTGATGGTTCTCTCGGTCATCGCGACGAAGGGGCCGCCGGCCAGATAGCGCGCGCGCTCGGCCTCGGGCAGCCAGGCCAGCAGCACTTTGCCGATGCCCGAGCAGTAGGCCTCGAGCTGGGTGTTCTCACGGCTGATGGAAAAGCCGGCGGGGAGGGTGGCGGCGTTCTCCTTCACCAGATATGTCACCATGTCATTTTCCATTACCCCCAGATGCGCCGCTGCGCCGCAGGCGCGGGCGAGCTGCCGCAGGGCCGGGCGGCAGAGCAGG
Organism: Pseudomonadota bacterium; assembly: GCA_021808985.1. Taxonomy (GTDB): domain Bacteria; phylum Pseudomonadota; class Alphaproteobacteria; order Acetobacterales; family Acetobacteraceae; genus Acidocella. The sequence goes on along the minus strand of JAKBAQ010000101.1, from coordinate 6,496 downwards.
GCCAGCTGGCCGGCGGGGGTGATGCCGTGCAGGGCCTGGGCGAGCGGCAGGCCGATTGTGTAATGGCGGTGCCGCAGCCGGGCGATGAGGCCGGCTTGCTCCAGCGCGCCGGTTAGCCGGTACAGGGTGGAGCGCGGCAGGCCCATATCGGCGGCCAGGGTTTTCAGGGGTGTTTGGCCATGGTCCTGGGCGATGCGGTTGAACAGGGCCAGACCTTTTTCAAGCGAGGCATTGCCGGGGGCGGGTGGTTTTGCGGTGTTTGGCATAGTCCCACTATATGGGACTATTCATGCCGGGTAAATTGCCGCCGTGCCGGGTTTTTTCTAACCTTTGGGTGAGGAGCAAGGAAATGTTGCACATGAAACCCACGCATTCGGATCTCGCGGCGCGCCTGCGCGCGGCATACAAGGAGGGCGCGGTGCCCCCGCTGCGCGATGGGCTGGAGCCCACGGACATTGCCGGCGCCTACGCGGTGCAGGCGCTGAACACCGCCCATTGGGTGGGGCAGGGGCGCCGGATTGTGGGCCGCAAGGTGGGGCTGACAGCCAAGGCTGTGCAGGCGCAGCTTGGCGTTGGCCAGCCGGATTTCGGCGTGCTGTTTGAGGATATGCGGATTGGCGATGGCGGGGTTTTGCGCGCCTCTCAGGTTTTGCAGCCCAAGGCGGAGGCGGAGATTGCGCTTGTGCTGGCGGCGGATTTGCCCAGCCCCGAGGTTGGCCGCGCGGAGGTTGCGGCGGCGGTGGCGGAGGTGGTGGCGGCAATTGAGATTGTGGACAGCCGCATCGCGGATTGGCGGATAAGCTTCGCCGATACGGTGGCTGATAATGGCTCCTCCGCTTTTTATGTGCTCGGCGCCGCGCCCAAGCCGCTGGCGGGGCTGGATTTGTGGAGCTGCGGCATGGTGCTGGAGGTGAATGGAGACGTGGTCTCGCTGGGGGCGGGGGCGGCTTGCCTGGGGCATCCGCTGAATGCCGCGGCCTGGTTGGCGCGCACGCTGGCCGAACGCGGCGAGCCGCTGCGCGCGGGCGATGTGGTGCTGACCGGCGCGCTGGGGCCGATGGTGAGCATAAAGCCTGGCGATGCGGTGAAGGCCACCATTGGCGGGCTGGGAACTGTTTCATTCACTTGCGAGGAGGACCGCTGATGCCGGGGAAAGTGAAATGCGCGATCATCGGTTCGGGCAATATTGGCACGGATCTGATGATCAAGATCATGCGGGTATCAAAAAACCTTGAAATGGGCGCGATGGTTGGCATCGATGCGAATTCAGACGGGCTCGCCCGCGCCGCGCGCCTGCATGTGCCGGTGACGCATGAGGGTATCAACGGATTGCTGAAATTGCCGAACTACAAGGATATTCAAGTGGTTTTTGACGCGACATCGGCGGGCGCGCATGTGCGCAACAATGAGCTGCTGCAGCGCGACGGCAAGAAGGTGATTGATCTGACGCCAGCCGCGATCGGCCCGTTCACCATTCCGGTGATCAATGGCGATGCCAATATCGATGAGCCGAATGTGAACATGGTGACCTGCGGCGGACAGGCGACGATTCCGATGGTGCATGCGGTGAGGCGCGCCACGGAGCGGGTGCTGTATGGGGAGATTGTCGCTTCCATCTCGTCCAGATCAGCCGGGCCGGGCACGCGCGCGAATATTGATGAGTTTACGGAAACCACGTCCAGGGCCATCGAGGTGCTGGGCGGGGCTGAGCGGGGCAAGGCGGTGATTATCCTGAACCCGGCTGAGCCGCCTTTGATTATGCGTGATACGGTCTTCACGCTTTCGCAAGGCGGGGAGCGGGAGGCGATTGAGGAGTCGATCCTCGCGATGGCGGAGGAGGTGCGGAAATATGTTCCGGGCTACCGGCTGAAGCAGAAGGTGCAGTTTGAGGTGATCGGCGACAATGCGCCGGTGCGCATACCGGGCATTGGCTATGCCAGCGGGCTTAAGACCACCATTCTGCTGGAGGTTGAGGGGGCGGCGCATTATCTGCCGGCCTATGCGGGGAATCTTGACATCATGACCTCGGCGGCCCTGGTTACGGCCGGGCGCTGGGCCGAGCGGTATCTTGCCGGGGAGGTTGCATAAATGGCGCGCCTGAACAAAGACAAACTCTATGTGCAGGATGTTACCCTGCGGGATGGGATGCACGCCATCCGCCACCAGTACAGGCTTGAGGATGTTGCCGCGATTGCGCGCGCGCTGGATGAGGCCAGGGTGGATGCCATCGAGATTTCGCATGGCGACGGCATCACGGGCGCGACCTTCAATTATGGTTTTGGCGCGCATGACGATGCGGAGTGGATTGCCGCGGTGGCGGATGCGTGCGGGCATGCGCGCGTGACCGTTTTGCTGCTGCCGGGCATTGGCACGGTGCATGACCTGAAGGCCGCTTATGCCGCCGGGGCGCGCTCTGTGCGGATTGCCACGCATTGCACCGAGGCGGATGTGGCGCGCCAGCATATTGAGGCGGCGCGCGGGCTGGGGATGGATACTGTCGGGTTTTTGATGATGGCGCACATGGCGCCGGTGGAAAAACTGGTGGAGCAGGGCCGGCTGATGGAAACATACGGCGCGGAATGCGTTTATGTGACCGATTCAGCCGGTGCGATGCTGCCGGAGCAGTATGGCGAGACGGTGCGGGCGATGCGCGCGGCGCTGCGGCCTGAAACCGAGATTGGCGTGCATACCCACCATAACCTGACGCTTGGCGTGGCTAACGCCGTGGCCGGGATAAAGGCCGGTGCGGTGCGGGTGGATGCCTCGCTCGCCGGGATGGGGGCGGGGGCGGGCAATGCGCCGCTGGAGGCGCTGATCGCCGTGCTGGAGCGCGAAGGCATCGATACCGGCTGCGATTTGTTCAAGCTGATGGATGCCGCCGATGATCTGGTGCGCCCGTTGCAGGACCGCCCGGTGCGGGTGGACCGGGAGTCGCTGAGCCTTGGCTATGCGGGCGTGTATTCGAGCTTTCTGCGCCATGCGGAAAACGCCGCCAAAACCTACGGCGTGGACACGCGCGATATTCTCGCCGAGCTGGGAAGGCGCCGGATGGTCGGCGGGCAGGAAGATATGATCATCGACGTGGCGCTTGATATTCTCAAGCAGCGGGGCGGGTGATTCGGGGCGGGTTATCCCGCGCCGCGCTCCCGGAGCAGGCCGGATAGCTTGGCGCCGTCATGGGTGAGTGTCGTCTCCAGCTCGTCCAGGAATTTTGAGTCGAATACCATGTCCCAGCTTGTCGGCCAGTCAAACTTCGCGCCGTGAATGCGCTTTTTTGGCTGCTCGGCGCGCCGGACGGCTTCGGCGAGGCCGGCGACGATTTGGTGCAGGGTGGGTTCGGCGGGGACGATGTTGAAGCCGAACTGCTCCAGCTCCGCCATGCTGCGATTGGGAAATGTGTTGGTGACGGTTACGACGCCTGCCTTGGCCAGCTCAAAAGGGAAAACGCTTGGATGCGGCGCCCACATGAGCGACAGGCCGACATCGAACGACTGGAGCATGGCTTCGTATTTGCTTTGCTCGATCCGGGAGATGATCTTGATCGAGGTCTTGTCGTTAAGGCTGATCGTGTAATCCTTCCCCAATGAGCCGATGCCGCAGAATTCCCAATTGCCGCGGAAGATGCCTTTGCGGAAAGCTTCGCGCAGGGCGAGGATGCAGATTTCAAACATGTTGCGCGCGGCGTGCTTTTCGGGCCGTGCGTAAAAGAGCAGGCGCTTCGTGCGGTCCTTGGCCAGGGAATATTCGGCGCGGGGGCTGATATCAGCCAGGGCGTGGTTGAAAACCAGGTGGGATGGGGAGTCGTTATCAAGAAAAACGCCGAATTTCATCTGCTTGAAATATTTGGCGAGAAAATGGGAATTGAACAGCGGTATGTGCGGAACCCTGTAGGCCGATGCCGTCATGAAATTATAGGCGTTGTATTCATAGAAAATGGGTTCAAATTCCTGAAGGAAAAAGACGACCTTCTTGAAGTTGAGGTGCTCGGCGACCGACCAGGCGTCCAGGGTTGTCCAGGTCGAGTAGCTGAAGCAAAGATCATCCGGGTTGAATTCTATGAGTTCGTCTTTTCCGGTTATGTTCACGAACTCAGACGAGGTGAAGGCGGCCACCCAGCGCGGCCTGTTTTGAATTTTCTGGAAAAACCATACGGAGCCGACATATTGGTCTTCCAGCACGATGAAGCGCAGATGATAGCCGCGCTCGGCGAGGCGGCAGAGAAATTGAAAATACGCGATATAACCGCCGAACATGATGTCAGGGTCGATGCTCGGGATGAAGATGTTGATGGTGGGAAGCCGTTTTTTTGAAACGCGCATTTTCACCGGCTTGATGCGCCGGCCGATTTCCTCGGTGTTTGGAATGGCGCTGGGGGCGGAAGTGCCGCCCATTTTGCGTTCCAGCAGGGTGCCCATCTCATAGACCGGGCGCCGTCCTTCATCGTGCCCGCTCTTCAGGTAATGATAATAGCCTGATGGCAACAAGCCGGCGTTTTTCGCGGCCAGGACATCTTGATAATAAGAGAGGTAGAATTCCTCGTCGAACTTTGAGGGATCGGTGGGGACGATGCCTGCCTCCAGCCCGGTGGTGAGGAAATCCTGGAGCAGGGCGTCCGGTTCACGGATGTTGGTGCCGGTGGCGCGCTGGTAGCATTCAGCGTCGAATGTTTCGGTTAGCAGGTCAAGGTCTAGCGGGAAATTTTCCTTGAAATGGATGGAAATTTTGTCCCGCTCAATGGTCCAGCGGCGCCCTTCGGCCTTGCCGTACAGCACCCAATGGTGAAACCCGCATTTAAGGTCACCATTGGTTACAGCGGCATTTACGTCAGGGTTGGAGGCGAGATAACCCGCTTCTGAAAATTCATGGTTCGGGTCCAACGCATCGGTGGTTACATTCCGGAGATATTGCTCAAACAATTGCTCGGCCGCAGGCTCTTCGCCCAGGCCGTATCGGCGCCTGAAGAATTCGGGGTCGAATTCAGCACGCAAAAGCTCGATACCGGAATTAACAAACATGGCAGTGGTCCAGCCGGGGGGTTACAGGGTTTTCAGTTTATTCTCAAAAATTTCTTGTGCTTTTCTGTATGTTTCAACATCTTCAGGAATGTGTTTGAAGATTTCCTGCTGCTGTGCCGCGGAGATGACGGGGTGAATGTCACGCTCGATTTTCTGGTTCACATACGGCAGCTTGACCGGGCGGCCGAAGAGAAGCTCAAGGTCTATGGCCTCGATGGTCTTTGAAAAAAGCAGGCATGATTGGAGCATGCGCTCGTTTATCATTAACAAATCATAATCTTTCAGCTCCATCCCCGAAAGGTGGATGGTCATCGTGTTCTTGATGTCGGGAAGTTTGGCGAAGTCCACGATGTCAAGCTTATTGTTTACGATCGCGTCATGATACCATGCGTCGGACGAGGTTTCATTCAGCTCGTGAACATATTGAGAAATCAGCCGTTCCACGGGATGGCGCAAAAGAGAGACGTATCTGGCGCTTGGGAAAACATCAAGATATTTTGAGGTGAAAAAATGCCCGTGCAGAACCTTGAATTGGCTTGAGATGAAACCGGCATTGGCTTTCACGAGTTCGCTCGCGACGCCGGCCGTGTGGTAGCCGTCATAATCGTAGAAGACCTTGCGGTTGAAGGCGCGGTCATAGATCGTGGCGAGGGTGGTTCCGGCGGTTTTTGGAATGTGAACGGAAACAATGAACTTATCCGGCATTTGTAACTCCTAGGCGTGGGCAAAATTGAATTTAACGAGGATATAAATGGTATTTTCGTAATGTAAGCGAGGCGATGGCGGGTGGTGGAACAGATTTAGGTGATGCGGATCAGATACCGGCAGGCTCCTTTTTGATCTGCTGCGTGAAGGCGGTGTTCAGCCAATGTTTCGGTGTGCTCTTGTATCCGGCGGCGCAGAAGACGGCGATGTTGGATGAGATGGCGCGACGGTCAAAAATCAGGGTGCGGTTGTTTTGCGGGTCAGGATGTTCGGCGAGCGTTTGGGCGTAGGCTCTTGTGAGCAGGCCTGGGCCGGCGGAAAGCCAGATGACATCGCGGTCTCCCCGGTTGATGGCCTGCACCGCCAGATGCAGGGCGCGCGCGAGGGTTGGATGGTTTGGCGCGGCGGCGATGAAATTGTTGCACAACGCGCCGATTTCCTCCTGGTAGAGAACCAGCTCGGCACCTTGGGGAAGGAAATCATCCAGCGGCCGCAGGCAGCGGTCATCGGCGTCAGCATATATGCCGCCCATGGTGGTGAGCCAAGCCAGGCGGAAAATATCGGCCTTTTGGGTGGCGCCGTCGGCGCGTTGAAAGGCGGTGGCGACGGGCTTGGGGTGGTGCTGCAAAAGCCAGGCGCCTGCTGTTGTTTCGTCAAAACGATACAGCTCATGCCTTGGGTTTTGTTCAGGCCAGGAGCGCATGATCCACTCAACATCGGCGGGTGCCGCGCCGGAATCCCAGAATTGCATGATGATCTTGGGAATGGGCTGGCCT
>JAKBAQ010000100.1 GCA_021808985.1 Pseudomonadota bacterium | reverse complement strand
CCGCGCCAGCCCCCGCCGCGCCCGCGCCAGCGCCGCCGCGCCCACCCAACGGCCCGCCGGTCGCCCTCGCCTTCGCCCCCGGCTCGGCCATCCTCCCAACGGCTGACCTCGCGCCAATCCAGGCCATCGCCGCCGCGCGCGGCGGCGCGCACGTCCTGGCCGGCGGCTTCGGCGGCACCTTCGCCCTGGCCCTCGCCCGCGCGCAGCGCCTGGGCGAGGCCCTCACCGCCGCCGGCGTCCCCGCCGGCATGATAAAACTGGTGGCCCAGCCCGCCGGTTCTGGCGGCTTCGTGCAATTGGTATATTAAGCCTCCACCAACCCCATACAGAGAGACCCTGAGCGTTCCATGACCGAAGAGTTCCACCGCATCCGCCGCCTGCCCCCTTATGTCTTCGCCGAGGTCAATGCCGCCAAAGCCAAGGCCCGGGCCGTCGCGGAGGACATTATAGACCTCGGCATGGGCAACCCCGACAGCCCCACCCCACCGCACATCGTCGCCAAGCTGGTTGAAACCGTGCAGGACCCGCGCAGCCACCGCTACTCCACCAGCAAGGGCATCCCCGGCCTGCGCCGCGCCCTCGCCGCCTATTATGAGCGCCGGTTCGACGTGAAGCTGAACCCCGAAACCGAGGTCATCGCCACGCTCGGCTCCAAGGAGGGCCTGGCCAACCTCGCCGCCGCCATCACCTCCCCGGGTGACACCATCCTGGTCCCCAACCCCTCCTATCCCATCCACCAGTTCGGCTTCATCATCGCCGGCGCCTCCGTGCGCTCCATCCCCGCCGAGCCCGGCGAGGACATGCTGCGCGCCATAGACCGCGCGGTGCGCCACTCCGTGCCCAAGCCCACGGCGGTCATCGTCAACTACCCCTCCAACCCCACCGCCCACATGGCCAGCCTTGATTTTTACAAGGAGCTGGTGCCGCTGGCCAAGAAGAACGACCTCTTCATCATCTCCGACCTCGCCTACGCCGAAATCTATTTCGAAGGCCCGCCGCCGCCCTCGGTGCTGCAGGTCCCCGGCGCGAAGGACATCACCATCGAGTTCACCTCGATGTCCAAAACCTATTCCATGCCCGGCTGGCGCATGGGCTTTGGCGCCGGCAACCCGCGCCTCATCAACGCCCTCACGCGCATGAAATCCTATCTTGACTACGGCGCCTTCACCCCCATCCAGGTCGCCGCCACCGCCGCCCTCAACGGCCCGCAGGATTGCGTGGACGACATGCGCGCCCTCTACAAGGACCGCCGGGACACCCTGATCAAAGGCCTGCACGCCGCCGGATGGGACATGCCCTCCCCCGCCGGCTCTATGTTCGCCTGGGCCCCCATCCCGCCGCGCTACGCCCACATGGGCAGCCTGGAATTCGCCAAGCTGCTGATGGAAAAAGCCAAGGTCGCGGTGGCACCGGGCATCGGCTTCGGCGAATATGGCGACACCCACGTCCGCATCGCCCTGGTTGAGAACAACCACCGCCTGCGCCAGGCCATCCGCAACATCCGCCACTTCCTGGCGGCTGACAGCAACCTTCCCCCCGATGAAACCCCCATGGAGGACGGCCAGTGACCCCCCTTAAAATCGGCATCGCCGGGCTTGGCACGGTGGGTGCCGGCACCGCGCGCCTGCTGGCTGAAAACGCCGCCCTCATCGCCGCGCGCGCCGGGCGCCCCATCACCCTCACCGCCGTCTGCGCGCGGGACAAATCGCGTGACCGCGGCATCCCGCTCACCGGCATCACCTGGCACGAGAACGCCCTCGCCCTCGCCGCCGACCCCAATGTCGATGTCGTGGTCGAGCTGATCGGCGGCGCCGACGGCACGGCCAAGGCCCTGGTTGAGGCCGCCATCGCCGCCGGCCGCCCGGTCGTCACCGCCAACAAGGCGCTGCTCGCCGTGCACGGCGCCGCGCTGGCCGCCGCCGCCGAGGCCGCCGGCCTGCCGCTCGGCTTCGAGGCCGCCGTCGCCGGCGGCATCCCCGTCATCAAGCTGCTGCGCGAGGGGCTGGCCGCCAACCGCGTCACCCGCGTCGCCGGCATCCTCAACGGCACCTGCAACTACATCCTCACCACCATGCGCGAGGAAGGCCGCGACTTCCCCGAAGTCCTGGCCGACGCCCAGGCCCTCGGCTACGCCGAGGCCGACCCCGCCTTCGACATTGACGGCGTGGACGCCGCCCACAAGCTCACCATCCTCGCCGCCCTCGCCTTCGGCCAGAATGTTGACTTCTCAGCCGTCCATATCGAGGGCATCCGCGGCATCTCCGCGCTGGACATCAGCTTCGCCGAGGAGCTCGGCTACCGCATCAAGCTGCTCGGCATCGCCCAGCAAACCCCCGCCGGCGTGTCCATGCGCGTCCACCCGGCCATGGTGCCGGTGAGCAAGCTGCTCGCCGCGGTTGATGGCGTCTTCAACGCCGTGCTGCTGGAGGGGGATTTCTCCGGCCCCGTCTTCGCCCAGGGGCGCGGCGCCGGCGCCGGCCCCACCGCCAGCGCCGTGGTGGCCGACCTTGTGGACATCGCCCGCGGCAGCAAAATCCCCGTCTGGGGCGCCGCCCAGGCGGCCTTGGCGCCCTCGCGCCCGGCCGCCATCTCCGCCCTCACCGGCGCCTACTATCTGCGCCTCATGGTCACCGACCAGCCCGGCGTGCTCGCCGATGTCACCGCCATCCTGCGCGACCATGGCATTTCGCTGGAATCCATGCTGCAGCACGGGCGCAGCCCCGGCGAGGCCGTGCCCATCGTCCTCGTCACGCATGATGCCCTGGAGGCCTCGGTCAGCGCCGCCGTCAGCCGCATCGCCACGCTGGATTGTGTGCTGGCCCCTCCCGCCCTCATCCGCATCGAACCCAAATAAGAAAGACCCGTCATGACCGCACGCCGCCTCGGAGACGTCTCCGACCGCAACCTCGCCCTGGAACTCGTCCGCGTCACCGAGGCTGCCGCCATCGCCGCCTCGCGCTGGATCGGCCGCGGCAAAAAAAACGAGGCTGACGGCGCCGCCGTGGAAGCCATGCGCAAGGCGTTTGACACCGTCGCCATCGACGGCACGGTCGTCATCGGCGAGGGTGAGATGGACGAGGCGCCGATGCTCTTCATCGGCGAGAAAGTCGGCCTCGGCGGCCCCGCGATGGACATCGCGGTCGACCCGCTGGAAGGCACCAGCATCACCGCCAAGGGCGGCGCCAACGCCATCGCCACCGTGGCCCTGGCCGAGCGCGGCAACTTCCTGCACGCGCCTGATATCTACATGGAAAAAATCGCCGTCGGCGGCGGCCTGCCCGAAGGCGTGGTCGCGCTTGACGCCCCGGTCGCCGAAAACCTCAAAAACCTCGCCCGCGCCAAGAAAATTGACATCTCCGACCTGATGATCTGCATGCTCGACCGTGAGCGCCACGCTGAGATGATCGCGAAAATCCGCGAGGCCGGCGCGCGCATCACCCTCATCGGCGATGGCGACGTCGCCGGCGTCATCGCCGTCAGCCAGTCCTTCACCGGGATTGACATGTATCTCGGCTCCGGCGGCGCGCCGGAGGGCGTGCTGGCCGCCGCCGCGCTGCGCTGCATCGGCGGCCAGATGCAGGGCAAGCTGCTCTTCGAGGACCAGGCCCAGATCGAGCGCGCCCGCACCATGGGCGTGAGCGACCCCAACCGCATCTACAACATCATGGACATGGCCAAGGGCGACGTGATGTTCGCCGCCACCGGCGTCACCGGCGGCCCCATGCTCAAGGGCGTGCGCCGCGAGGGTGCGGGCGCCTTCACCCACTCCATCGTCATGCGCAGCAAATCCGGCACCGTGCGCTATGTCGAGGCGCATCACAACTTCGCAACCAAAACCTGGGCGCCGGAACGATAAGCTTTTATTCCAAAAGTTTTTTGGGGCCGCCCCTTTTTTGCCAAAAAGGGGCGGAATCCCTGGCCCGCGTTTCATAAAACGCACCTCAAGCGGTGGCCAGCCTCGGCCATTCATTCCTTTTCCGTTCCAAACCCATCCAAATTGGGGTGCAAGCAAAAAATAAAATTTAAATAACAATATGTTATTTTAAATACCTCACGAACGCTCCACGTGGAGCATGGAAAAACGGCCCGGGGCAAAACCCCGGGCCGCTCCACCTCTCCAGAACCCGCTTGCTTACGCGGCGAACTGGTTCATCGTGTTATGCGCGCCACCCGCCTTCAGCGCGGCCTCGCCCGAGAAATACTCCTTATGGTCGTCACCAATGTCGGAACCTGACATATTCTGGTGCTTCACGCAGGCAATGCCCTGGCGAATTTCCTGGCGCTGCACGTTCAGCACATAGCCAAGCATCCCGGCCGCGCCAAAATATTCCTTGGCCAGATTATCAGTGGAAAGTGCGGCGGTATGGTATGTCGGCAGGGTGATCAGATGGTGGAAAATCCCCGCCCGCTTGGAGGCATCGGCCTGGAAGGTGCGGATTTTCTCATCCGCACGCAGCCCAAGCTCCGTGCCGTCATAATCCACGCTCATCAGCTTGGCGCGGTCATAGGCCGCCATGTCCTTGCCCTCGGCCTGCATCGCATCATAAACCTGCTGGCGGAAATTCAGGGTCCAGTTGAAGGACGGCGAATTATTGTAAACCAGCTTGGCGTTGGGCACCACGGCGCGGATGCGGTCCATCATCCCGGCAATCTGCTCCACATGCGGCTTCTCGGTTTCGATCCAGAGCAGATCAGCGCCGTTTTGCAGCGAGGCGATGGAGTCCAGCACGCAACGGTCCTCGCCGGTGCCCGGGCGGAACTGGAACAGGTTGGAAGGCAAACGCTTCGGCCGCATCAGCTTGCCGTCGCGGTTGATGATGACATCCCCGTTGCGCGCGCCCTCGGCGGTGATCTCTTCGCAATCCAGGAAGGAATTGTACTGGTCGCCCAGATCGCCCGGCTCGTGCGAAACGGCGATCTGCTTGGTCAGGCCCGCGCCCAGTGAGTCCGTGCGGGTCACGATGATCCCGTTCTCAACCCCAAGCTCCAGAAAAGCGTAGCGGCAGGCGCGAACCTTCGCGAGGAAGTCCTCATGCGGCACGGTCACCTTGCCGTCCTGGTGGCCGCACTGCTTCTCATCAGACACCTGATTCTCGATCTGCAGCGCGCAGGCGCCCGCCTCGATCATCTTCTTGGCGAGCAGATAGGTCGCCTCGGCATTGCCAAAACCCGCGTCAATATCAGCGATGATGGGAACGACATGGGTCTCGAAATGATCAATCTTGGTCTGCGCCTGCTTCTGCGCCGCCAGATCTCCCGCCGCGCGCGCGGCGTCAAGCTCGCGGAACAGCAGGCCAAGCTCACGCGCATCGGCTTGGCGCAGGAAGGTGTAGATTTCCTTGATCAAGGCCGGCACAGAGGTTTTCTCATGCATCGACTGGTCCGGCAGCGGGCCGAAATCCGAGCGCAGGGCCGCGACCATCCAGCCGGAGAGGTAGATGTAACGGCGCTTGGTGCCGCCAAAGTGTTTTTTGATCGAGATCATCTGCTGCTGCGCGATGAAACCATGCCAGGCGCCGAGCGACTGGGTGTAGTTCGCCGGGTCAGCATCGTAGGCGGCCATGTCGGCGCGCATGATCCCGGCGGTGTACCTCGCGATATCCAAACCGGTATGGAAACGGTTCTGCAAACGCATCCGCTCCACGGCTTCAGCGTTGATACCATCCCAAGTGCCGTTCTTGCTCTCGATGAGGTGGTTCAGCTTCGTGACATGATCCTGATAAGACATCTGACTATTCCGTTACCTGTTGGTGGGGGAAGGCGTGTTGCAATGCACCAAATAGACACTGAATCAGCAAAAAGGGAGATGGCAAAACGCCGAAACGGCCCGGTTTTGTGAAAAAAAACTGTAATATTGTAAAGGTTTTACAGGTTTTTTACTAAAACACGTAAAGTTTTTTCTCATCCAACAGCCCACCACGAGGCCGTTTGGATATTCCATTTCCGCCCCGCCGCCGATAAGCTGGCGAAACCTCCACAAACCGAAAGGCTCCTGCAAAACAATGAAAATTCTGGTTTTTCAGCATGTCGCCATCGAGCATGCGGGCAGTTTCCGGGAGGTCATCACAGCCCAGGGGCACAGCCTGCACCCGGTTGAACTGGATGAGGGCGAGGTGATTCCGCCGCTGGAGGATTATGACGCGCTGCTGGTGATGGGCGGGCCGATGGATGTGTGGGAAGAGGCTGCGCATCCCTGGCTCACCGCGGAAAAAGCGGCCATCCGGGCCTGGGTTGGGGCAGGCAGGCCGTATCTGGGCATGTGCTTCGGCGCCCAGCTGCTGGCCGAGGCCATGGGCGGCAAGGTGGGGCCGATGCAAACCGCGCCGGAGGTGGGCATGAGCCAGGTGCGGCAGGTTGGCGCGGCGCCGCTGTTCGCGGGCCTGCCGGCGCAGCTCACCTGTTTCCAATGGCATGGCGCGGAGGTGAACGAACTGCCGCCCGGGGCCAGGCTGATCGCCACCAACGAAGCCTGCCGGGTGCAGGGCTTCGCCCTCGGCGCGCACGCTTATGGCTTGCAGTTTCACGCCGAACTGAGCGAGACCACCGCCCAGGAATGGGCCGCGCTGCCGGAATATGCCGCGGCGCTGGAGGCGGTGAACGGCCCTGGCTCTCTGCCGCGCATGCTGGCGGAGGTGGATGCGAACATCGCCGGGCTGAAGACGCTCGCGCGGCGGCTGATCCTGAATTTTCTCGAAGGGGCCTCAGCCTGAGGCTCAGGCTTTCCAGAACGTCAGCAAAAGCCCGCCAGAGACGATGAGCGCGCCGCCGCACAAAATGGGCAGGCCGGGGCGCACGCCGAAGGCGGCGAGGTTGATGATCTGCGCGACCACGAAAAAAAAGCAGACGTAAACGCCCAGCAATTTGCCAAAATCCCAGTTGGGCAGGTTGACGGTGATGCCGTAGCTGAACAGCACCACCGCGCCCAATGCGAAAAAACCGAGGCGGGTGGCCATGGCATGAGCGTGGAGCCCGGTGCGGGCCAGGGCGTCACCGCCGGCTTCGAGCACGGCGGCGGCGGCGAGGACGGTGAGAATCGCGAAATTGTTCATGCAGCCTGGATAAAACAAAGCCGGAGAAAAGTCTCCGGCTTTGTGCATCCGCTTACGGGGATGACGCCCTGTTGGCCGGCCACGGCTGACTCCATGTCATGCTGGATGCCGGAGAGGATTTGCGGGGTCTTCAGCCTGAAGACCGCGCGGGCGCGCCCCTGCCCTGCCTTGAGGCAAAGGGGCGCGGCTGGCGTTTGGGTTCAGGGCTTGCGCAGGGTGAGGATGGACCAGGCGCCGTCGGTCAAACGCTCGGCCAGCACCAGGCCGGCGCGGCGGTGGGCAGAGAGCACCCAGTTGGCCTGGGTGGTGAGCAGGCCGGCCAGGATGGCGAAGCCGCCGGGGGCCAGGTTTTCACCCAGCTGGTGCGCCATGGCGCAGAGCGGGCGGGCGAGGATGTTGGCGAAAACCAGATCATAAGGGGCGTTGCGCTTGATGCGCTTGTCCATCCAGCCGTCGGCGCGGATGGCGTGCACCAGCCCGGCGACACCGTTGAGCCTGGCGTTGAAGTTGGCGACGCGCGCGGCGCGGGAGTCGATATCGCTGGCCAGCACGGGCTGGTGCAGCAGCTTGGCGGCGGCGATGGCGAGGATGCCGGAGCCGGTGCCAAGGTCCAGGATGCGGCGCGGGTGGTGGTGGCGGGCCAGACGCTCCAGCGCGATGAGGCAGCCGCGGGTGGAATTATGCTCGCCGGTGCCAAAGGCGAGGCCGGCATCGAGCGTGAGGGTGATGCGCCCCGGGATTTTTGGGGCGTTGATATGCGTGCCGCGCACGACGAAGCGCTGACCGATGCTCTGCTCGGGGAACGCCGCCTTGGTGCGCGCCAGCCAGCCGCCGACGGGGACCAGGGCGCGGGTGATCTCGGGTGTGACGCCGGTGAGCATCTCGGCCACGGCGAGGGCGGATTCCAGCTCATCCTCATGGGCGCCGCGCTCCTTGACGCCCTGGATGTCCCAGATGTTCAGGTCCTCGTTATGGAAGAAGGAGACCGCGCGGCAGACGGAGCCCAGCGCGGCCTCGAAAAAATCCAGCGCCTCAGCCGGGACGGTGAGCGCGATGCAGTCCAGCTGTTCAGGCATCATGCCGCTCCACGAAATTGCTCAGCACGCGTTTTTCTCCTGATGTCTCGAAATCGATGTTCAGCCGGTCGCCCTCGGCGGCGCGCACGGTGCCATAGCCGAATTTCTGGTGGAAGACCCGCGCGCCGACGGGGATTTGCGGGCCGGGCGGCGGGTTTGCCGGGGCGCGGGCGTGCAGCGGAAAGCTGACCGGCGCGCTCCAGCGCGGCGGCTGGCTGGCGGTGGCGGAGCCGGTGTGGGTGATGAACGCCTCGGGCAGTTCATCAATGAAGCGGCTTGGGATGGAATCCTGCCAGCCAGCATAGGTGCGCCGGCGGCCGGCATGGGTGATGATGGCGCGGTGGCGCGCGCGGGTGATGCCGACATAGGCGAGGCGGCGTTCTTCCTCCAGGCTTTTATTGCCGCCTTCATCAAGCGCGCGCTGGTTGGGAAACACGCCCTCCTCCCAGCCGGGGAGAAAGACCGTGTCAAACTCAAGCCCCTTGGCGCCGTGCAGGGTCATCATGGATAATTTGGCGTCGTCGCCCT
This sequence comes from Pseudomonadota bacterium, assembly GCA_021808985.1. Classification (GTDB taxonomy): domain Bacteria; phylum Pseudomonadota; class Alphaproteobacteria; order Acetobacterales; family Acetobacteraceae; genus Acidocella. The sequence continues at coordinate 526 of JAKBAQ010000100.1, read as the reverse complement.
GCTCGTCATTCTCCATCACCAGTGCGACATGCTCAAGAAATGCCTGCAGGGATTCAAAATCAGCCAGGGCGCGGACGAGTTCTTTCAGGTTTTCCAGGCGGCCTGGGGCTTCGGGCGATTTGTCGGCCTTCCACATGGCGATGTAGCCGGATTCGTCGAGCATGGTCTCCAGCGTGACGACATGACCCTCGCGCGCCAGCAGGGCACGCCAATGGTCAAAATTTTGCAGCAGGGCGCGCACGGTTTCGCGCAGCTTGCCCTTGAAGCCGCCTTCGCGCGCCATCAGGGCCGTGGAGTCGTACAATGAGAGCTGGGCGGTGCGGGAGGTTTCGTGCATGGCGCGCAGGGAGGTATCGCCGATGCCGCGCTTGGGCAGGTTGACGATGCGCTCGAAGGCCAAATCGTCAGCCGGTTGGGCCAGCACGCGCAGATAGGCCACGGCGTCACGGATTTCCGCGCGCTCATAGAAGCGCAGGCCGCCGATGATGCGGTAGGGAATGCCCAGCAGGATCATGCGTTCTTCGAA
>JAKBAQ010000099.1 GCA_021808985.1 Pseudomonadota bacterium | reverse complement strand
AAATACAAAGCCGCCATAATGGCGGTAACCGAGGCGCAGGAAGCCTGATGCCCGCCGACCTTCAGGCCATCGCGGTTTGGCCGCAGATGGTTGGCGTTATGGATCATCCATGAGGATAGCCAGAGCAGCTTCCGCTCAATGGCCGCCAACATTTCCAATCCATCGAGTTCCGGTTCTATCGGCCGCATTTCATTCATGCCTGGAAGTCTAGAGCAAAGCCGCCGTCATGGGAATCACCGGCGGCCACGGCCTGGTTGCGAGGGCCACAAAATTGCTGCATCGCAACAAAATCGTGTGAGGCTATATTCGGCCCTTCGCGCATCTCCTGTCCAGCCTTGGCATTGCCGCGATTATATTAATTTAATGCATTTTTAAATTACTAATCATGAATTTGATTTAACTACCGACGCGGCTCTATAAAACGAAAAATTTGGGAGAAACCAGAATGTCACAAAGCGCATCCGCCACACTCCAGCCAGCCGCGCCGGAACAGGACGACGTGACCCGCTTCATGTCAGACCCCGCCAGTTTTTTTGAGCATTCCATCACGCGGATGCACAGCATTCCGCGCCACCGGATGGACGAGCTGCAAGCCACCGCCCTCTCGCGCCGTTTCGCCGAGCAGGCCGAGCGCATCCCCATGGTGGGCAAACTCGCCGCGAACCAGGGCATCAAACGCATTGATGACGTAGAGGCCGTGGTGCCGCTGCTGTTTGAGCATACCATGTACAAATCCTATCCCGTCTCCTTCCTGGGCAAGCGCCGGTTTGATCAGCTCACCATCTGGCTGAACAAAATCACCGCCGCCGATCTTTCAAAGATTGACGCCACCGGCTGCGATTCCATCGACGGCTGGCTTGATTTCCTGGCCGAGGAAACCGGGCTGGACGCCGTCACCACCTCCGGCTCCACCGGCACGATGTCCTTCATCCCCCGCCTGAAGTCTGACATGGAGCTTTGCTTTCGCGCGCAGCGCGTCTCTGAAGTGCAGAAATTCGGCGCGCCTCTCTCCGCCACCGCCCTCTCCGGCCTCTATCATGTCATCTGGCCCACTTTTTCTGACGGCCATCTCATGAGCTTCCGCTCCGGCCAGTATCTCAAGAAAATTCTGGGCGGCGGAAGAGAGGACCACTTCCACCCGCTCTACCCCGAGCGCGGCAGCGCCGACCTCATGTGGCTCGGCGCCCAGCTGCGCGCCGCCGCCGCCAAGGGTGATGCCAGCCGTGTCGATGTTCCCCCCAGCCTGCTCGCCCGGCGCGGCGAACTGGAGCGCCAGCAGGCCGGCATGGCCGCCAGCCAGGTGAGTTTCATCACCGAATTGTCTGAAACCCTGCGCGGCAGCCGCGTTTGCTGCATGTATCCCAGCTATCCCCTGCACCAGGTCGCGGCGCGCGGGCTGGAGCGCGGGTTGCGGTGCGAATTCGCGCCGGAATCCACCATCGGCTCCGCCGGCGGCGCCAAGGGTATGCCGCTCCCGGCTGACTGGGTGGAGCAGGTGCAGGAATTTTTCGGCATTGAGCGGCTGGACCGCTATTACGGCATGTCCGAGCTCACCGGCCTGTTCAAAATGTGCAGAAGCGGGCGCTACCACGCGCAGCCGTGGATCATCCCCTTCCTGCTGGACCCTGACACCAGCCGTCTCCTGCCCCGCAACGGCGTGCAAAAAGGCCGCGCGGCCTTCTTCGATATCGGCATCACCGGCCATTGGGGAGGCATCATCACCGGCGACGAGCTGGAGATTGATTTCACATCCCCCTGCAGCTGCGGCCAGACCACCGTGCACATGGCGGATCATGTCGTGCGCTACAGTGAAAAGCGTGGCGGGGATGACAAGATCACCTGCGCCGCCACCCCCCAGGCGCATGCCGACGCGCTTGACTACCTAACCAGCTTCTCCTGACCCCAGCAGAAAGATTCTCACTCATGGCCAGCAATATCGCCAGCATGATCATTCGCGGTCAGATCATCGAGGATGACCTGATCGAATTCGGCGGCCGCGGCGGCTCCCTCGTCTTCCGCGCGCCGGACCCGCATAAACACGCGGGCCGCATTCCCCTTCCCAGCCCCGCCGCCCTGGCCGATCTCTACCAGCTGACATTCGATGACATCCTCGATTATCTCAGTGAACTTGGCGCGCGCCTGAATATTGAAAAAAACCCCCACCTGCGCGCCGCGAAGGACATGACCTACGCCACCGCGCCCACCACGAAACCGATTATTGATACTTTCTACGCCGGCATCGGCGCGATGTTCGCGCGTGAGCGTGTGCGCGCCATCGCCGATAACGCGATAGGCATCGCCTATCTCGAAGGCTGGGTGCCGCAGCCTGCCGAAGGCGGCACCACCGGCTCCGTGCGGGCTTTCGGCGCCCGCAGCCTGCACATCATCGCCGGCAACTCCCCCACCGTTGCGGCTGAAACCATCATCCGCAACGCCATCACCCGGAGCGACGCCATCATCAAGGTGCCCTCCAACGATCCATTCACCGCCATCGCCATCGGCAAAACGATGTGCGAAATGGCGCTGGATCATCCGCTCACCCGCCACTGCGCCATCGCCTATTGGCGCGGTGGTGACGAGGCGGTCGAAAAACGCATCTACCAGCCGCACAACGTCGAAAAAATCGTCGCCTGGGGCGGATTTGACAGTGTGAAGCACGTTACCAAATTCATTCAGCCCGGCCTGGAGCTCATTTCGCTCGACCCGAAATACAGCATCAGCATCGCCGGGGCGGAGGCGCTCGCCACCCCCGCCGCCATGCGCGAGGCGGCGTTGCGCATCGCCGTGGATGTCGGCACCCTCAACCAGGTCGGCTGCGTCAACGCGCGCGTCGTCTACGTCCTCACCAACGGCAGCGCCGAGGATCTTGACCGTGTCAATCAGCTTGGCGCCTGCGTCTATGAGGAAATGCTGGGGCTTTCCCCCACGGTCAGCACCAAGCCGAAAAATTATGACCGCCAGTTGAAAGCCAGCGTCGATTCCATCCGGCTGCAGGATGAATGGTTCAACGTCATCGGCGGCGAGGATGAAGAAGGCTGCGTCATCGTCTCGCAACTGCCTGAGCCGGTCGATTTCTCCGCCGCCCTGGCCGACCGCACGGCCAACATCGTCCCGGTCAGCTCATTGGATGAAATCATCCAACGGATCGATTCCTATACCCAGACCATCGGCGTATACCCGGAATCATTGAAGGAAAAACTTCTCAACATCGCACCGCTTTATGGCGCGCAGCGCATCGTCTCACTTGGCCATGCGCTGAACCATCCGCCATGGCTGCCGCATGACAGCCTGGAGCTGGACCGCCGCCTGTGCAAATGGATCGTCAATGAAAGCGCGCAACCCCTCGGCGGCCTTGTCTATGCCGCCGCCCGCCAGCCGGGCACGGGCGCAAACACCGCCCCGGCCGCGCGCTTTCCCTTCACCGTGGAAGCTTACACGCAGAACTGACAAAATGGCGGCGCCCTTCAGCGCCGCCATTCATTCCATCTGCCAATACGCGCTCATTTCCCGCTGCGCCGCCGCCTGCACCATCGCGTCCAGATGCGCGCCAACCTGCTCGGCGATCAGGTCGAGGTCATCGAAGCATGCCGTCAGCTGAATCGACCCTCCACAATCATCCTCGATTCTGATCAGATAGCTGGTGCCTTCCTCGTTAGATTTTTTTATTGAAAAATCCTTGAACATTCCCATTTTTCAACATCTCCCCAGATAAAAATCGTCAGGCTCCCGCATAGGGCTGAAACCGCATCCGCAGTGAAAGGATCGCCCGGAAGACCAAAATCGGCGCGAACGCGACCTCGTCATTCAAAATCTCCGCCCCCGCGAACTCCCTCACCAGCGCGCCAAAAAATTCCGTCAGCTGCATTTTCGCCAGCAAATGCCCGATGCAATGGTGCAAGCCGGGGGCGAATGTCAGTGATTCATCGTTCCTGCGGTTCAAATCCATAACCTGCGGCTGCGCATACATTCGCGGGTCCCGGTTTCCCGCGGCCACCATCAGCAACATCGCATCGCCCTTCTTGATCTGCTTGCCATGCCACTCAAAATCCGCCGCCACACTCCGCGTTTGCGCGGTGGACATTGCCGAATACCGCATTATCTCCAGCACGCTATCCAAAATCCGCTCCGGGTGCGCGCGCATATACGCCCATGCCTGCGGCTGGCGCGCCAGCGCGGCCACGCCCAGCGTCATGGAGTTCGCCGTCGTGTCATGCCCCGCGATAACGGCGACATGCAATACCGCGATAATCTCCTCATCGCTCAGGCCATCCTGGCCGTTCTTGGCGTAAACCAATGAGGATATGAAATCATCCGGCCGTGGCGGGCTGGCCCGCCGCTCATTTATCTGCACCTGGCAATATTCGGTGATCTCGCCGAACGCCCGGTCCGCCGCGATCACCCATTCCGCCTCGGGGTGCGCCGTGCCAAGCCCAACCATCACATCATTCGCCCACACCCGCAGGCGCGGATAGAGTTCATCAGGCAGGCCCAGCAGCTTCAAAATCACGCGGCCAGGCAGCGCCAGCGCCAGCTCGGCGAACTCCACACCGTCATTCTCGCGCAGCTCGCGCATCAGCTCCGCCACCGCCGCCTGCGCAAATGGCCGCATGGCCTCCACAACCGGCCGCCCGAACGCGCGCGTCAGCAGCGCGCGCATTCGCGTATGCTGCGGCGCGTCCATGTTGGTTATGTGATACGGCCCGTATTTCACCAGCGTCGGCAATTTCTCCGGCCATTCCTCAACGGGAATCGCCGAGAGCGAAACCGTGGCGAAACGCTGATTGCTGATCGGCAACCGGCCAGAAAGCGCCTCCTTGATATCCTCATGGCGCGTGATCACCCAGCTTTGCGCCTGCTTGTTCCAGTGGATCGGGTCCGTCTCGCGCAGCGTATCAAGCAGCGGCAGCAACCGGTCTCCCATCTTCGCCGCGTTGGTCAAATCCAGATCAGTGGCTGATACAGTTTCCAACATCATCCCTCCTTTTGCGTTACGCCGCGGGAAAATCCACATTCACTGAAACATCGCGTGACACCCGCACATCCTCAATCCGCGCCTGCAACGCCGCGCACACGCGCTCAAACGCGCCCGCTCCCAGCACCAGCCGCAGCGGGCGCGGCGTGCGCCACACCGTATCGGCAATCGCCTTCGCCGCCCGCGCCGGGTCACCCGGCTGCTGCCCGTCGCCGTGCGCTGCACCGCTGCGCACCTCCGCCGTGTTGGCATATTCAGCAATCGGGTGCGCCGGCGCGCGCATGGAGCGCCCAAAAAACTCCGTGCGGAACGGCCCCGGCTCCACGATCAACACCCCCACGCCAAACGGCGCCACCTCGCGCGCCAATGCCTCGGAGAGTCCCTCCACGGCGAATTTGCTGGCGCTGTAATAGGCGCTTCCCGCAAACCCATACACGCCGGCGGTGGAGGTAATGTTCACGACACACCCGCCCCCCTGCGCCCGCATCACCGGCAACACTTCGCGCGTCACATCCGCCAGGCCGAAGAAATTCACATCAAACTGCGCGCGCGCCTCCGCGTCGCTGCCTTCTTCCAGCCCGCTCAAAAAGCCATATCCGGCATTGTTCACCAGCACGTCTATCCGCCCGAACCGCGCCATGGCCGCCGCCACCCCGGTGCGAATCTCCTCCGGCCTGGTCACATCCATCGCCACCGCCAAGGCCCGCCGCGGCGCCGCCTGCTCCCACGCCGCCACGCTCTCCCGGCTGCGCGCGCACGCCACCACGCTGCCGCCGCGGGCCAAAATCTCCTCGGTTAATGACTTGCCAAACCCCGCCGATGCACCGGTTATCAACCAAACCTTGCCGCTCTCGCCTTGCATGCTCACTCCCCGCCGGCTTTGCACTTGTATTTGACCAATTCATAATACATAAATTTAATATGCCAAACATTAATTTATCGGCGATCGATCTCAACCTTCTCGTCGTTTTTGACGCCATCATGAGCGAGCGCAGCGTCTCCAATGCCGCGCGCCGCCTCAATCTCACGCAGCCCGCTCTCAGCCATGCGCTCAACCGCCTGCGCGCGCTTTTTGGCGACCCTCTTTTCATCCGCAGCCCCACCGGCATGCGCCCCACCGCCTTCGCCGAGCACATCGCCGCCCGCGTGGCCAGCGTGCTGCAAGAGGTTCACATCATCCTCTCCCCCGCCGATGAGTTTGACGCCTCCCGCTCCAACCGCCGCTTCGTCATCGGCATGACCGATTACGTGGCCTATGTGCTGATGCCCGAACTCACCCGCCGTCAGCAAACCCTGGCCCCGGATATCGAACTCCTCATCCGCCCCGCCAGCCGCGGCAATGGCGTCGCCATGATCGAGCAGAACGAGGTTGATCTCGTCATCGTCGGCGCGCCCAAAAACCTGCCGCGCTTCATCTCTTCCTCGCCCCTGCTGCTCGAACATTCCGTCTGCGCCGCCCGGCGGGGCCATCCGGCCTTCGCCGGCAAGCTCACCGCCAAATCCTACCTTGCCTGGCCCCACCTCCATATTTCCCCCTGGGGCGAGCCCGGCTATATTGATGAAATGCTCGCCCGCCACCAAGCCTCGCGCCGCATCGCCGTCACCATCGGGCATTTTCTGCTTGCCCCCGCCATTCTTGAGAAAACAGACCTCATCGCCACCATGCCCCGGCGCATCGCCCAGCCAATGTCGGAGCGCTTCAACCTCGCACTCGCCCCCCCACCGTTTGATCTGGGCCAGACCGAAATCATGCAGATCTGGCATCGCCGTTTTGATGACGACCATAGCCTGCGCTGGCTGCGCCAGCAAATCACCGCCACCGCCGCGGAGCTTTGAGCTCCAAAGCCACATAACCGGAGGAAAAGACATGGATTTTGGACTGAATGAGAATCAACAAGCCATCGTCGACAGCGTCGCCAAAATCTGCGCCGGCTTCGGCGATGATTATTGGTCCGAGCGCGATGAAACCAAAACCTTCCCGCATGAATTCCACCGCGCCATGGCTGATGGCGGCTGGCTTGGCATCACCATGCCCGAGGAAGTCGGCGGCGCTGGCCTTGGCGTCACCGAGGCGGCGTTGATGATGAACACCGTAACCCGTCATTCCGGCGCCTATTCCGCCGCCTCCACCCTGCATCTCAACCTGTTCGGCCCGCATGCGGTCGTCGTGCACGGCACGCCGGAGCAAAAACAGCGCTGGCTAACCCCGCTGGTCAAAGGCGATCAGAAAGCCTGTTTCGGCGTCACCGAGCCGGATGCCGGGCTGGACACCACCAGCATGAAAACCTTCGCCTCGAAAGTGGAGGGCGGCTACCGCGTCAACGGCCGCAAAATCTGGACCTCCTCGGGCCAGGTCGCTGACAAAGTCCTGCTCATCGCCCGCACAACCCCGAAGGAAGAATGCAAACGCCCCACTGACGGCATTTCATTATTCTACACCGACCTTGACCGCACCCGCGCCGAGGTCCGCCGCATCCCCAAAATGGGGCGCAACGCGGTGGATTCCAACGCCGTGTTCTATGACGACTATTTCGTCCCGGCGTTTGACCTCATCGGCGAGGAAGGTAAAGGTTTCTACTATATCCTTGATAGTTTGAACCCCGAGCGCATCCTCGTCGCCATTGAATCCGTCGGCGTCGGCCAGGGGGCGCTGGAGCGCGCCGCCAAATATGCCCGTGAGCGCGTTGTCTTCAACCGTCCCATCGGCCAGAATCAGGGCATCCAGCACCCGCTGGCCGAGCGCTGGATTCAGCTTGAAACCGCCTACTGGGCCGCCCTGCGCGCCGCCTGGCTGTATGATAATGGCAAGCCCTGCGGCGCCGAAGCCAACGCCGCCAAGTTCCTGGGCGGCCGTGCCGCGTTTGATGCCTGCACAACGGCGGTGATGACCCTTGGCGGCATGGGCTATGCCAAGGAATATCAGGTGGAGCGCCTGTTCCGCGAATCCATCCTCCCCCGCTTCACCCCCATCACCGAGCAGCTGATTTTGTCCTTCATCGCTGAACGCGTTCTGGGACAACCCAAATCTTATTGACGGTAAAGCCAGCAGCCAGAAAAAACACCTGCCCGCCACGCTCTTAGTGGAAGGCAGGTGTTTGCCGCCAATTTATTCGCAAGCTTAGAGACTGTTTTAACAGTCTCTTCAAAAACATTAAGGATAATTTTCAAAAGTTTTTTTGGGTCTGGCCCTTTTTTGCAAAAAAGGACCAGAATCTTGGGGAGCTTTTCATGAAAAGCTCCCCAAACCCCGCAAAAAATTTTAATAATTTCAATTTTTATAAGGGAAAACTTTTAAAACAGCCTCTTAGTCTCGCCTGAGATTTCTCTTCACCCGGCCCAGCATTTCAGCCAGCGCGGCGCGCTCTTCCGGTGAAAACCCCTTGAGCACGGTACGGTTGAGTTTTTTTTCCGCCTTGCGCATTTCCCGGATGAGATCATGCGCCGCCGGCGCAAGATAAATCTGCCACACCCGCCGGTCATCCGGGTTTGACTGCCGCTCGATCAAGCCGCTGGCCTCGAGACGATCGATGATCGCGCCCAACGTCACTTTTCCAATATCAAGCAAGGTCGCCAGTTCACGCTGCATGATCCCTTCGTTGCGCGAGATATGCGCGACAACCCACCATTGCGAGCGCGTAACGCCAAGCGGCTTCATCAGCTGATCAAAGGCGCTGCGGCGAAGGCGCGAGACGTCATGAAGCAGAAAGCCAATGCGCAAATCAAGCGTATCAACCGCGGATACGCCCGGCATGCTGAAAATCTCTTCAAACTCTTCCTCGCTCGCCTCAAACGGCTCTGCGCTGCCATCCTTTACCATCTCAACCCTGAATCCGTAAAAACCTCAACTATCCCTTGATAATCATGCGCAATAGCGAATCGCCGCACAATTGATTACCCGAGATGCAGCCTTAGCATGCACCCGCAATGCATACAATAAGTAATGATGACTATTTCAAGACCCAGTTGGGCGGTTTCCCTCATGGGCCACGCGCTTATTTAAGGTTGCGTGTAGGGCACGGTATTGTACGCTTTTCATCATCGATACATCCGCATTTGTGAGCTAAACGAATTGTAAGTAACAAGTACTTTTTTCTTGCGAGGACTTGATGGAGATGTTTAAAATATAAAAAACAATTCCAGGAGACCCAGAATGGCGGCCGAAAAACCTGATCAAAGTGATTTTTCCATTAACATAGCCGACAATGTGGCGACGTTAACCTTTACCCGCCCGCATAAAGCCAATGCCTTTCATCCACGGATGATCGAGCCGATGCGCGAATTTTTCAACGAGCTTCGCCAGATC
>JAKBAQ010000098.1 GCA_021808985.1 Pseudomonadota bacterium | reverse complement strand
TGCGGGCCTGCAGGGCCGGGATGATGCCATCAAAGCTCTGGCTCACGAACACGCATTTCACCTTCAGCTCGGCGCAGATCGCGCGGCCAAGGTCAATGTCAAAGCCAACGAACTTGCCGCTGGGGGACAGACTCTCAAAGGGCGGATAGGTCGCGTCCACGCCAAATGTGATCTTGGTCATGGCCTTGGCTTGCGCGGGCACATGTGCCGTGAAACCGAGAGCGGCGATCGCCAAAGCCAAAGTTGCAAGTCTTCTTTTCATGAATATCTCCTAGATTGTTGATTATATTTCAAGGTTATCGGGTAGAAGGAAGTCTGATCATCGAACAGCAAGCAGCGCTTTGGATAGGCTCCTGACAGCAACGCTCAGTGACACGATTTCAGGATTTCGCGCGGCTTCATGCGCGAGGTCGATGGCTGCATTCACAGCCGACGAATGTTCGGAAGGCGGCGTTTTAGGTTTTTCACCTTCCGACAATGCAGCATTCGCAAGTTCAGCCTGCAGGTATGTGAGATCATCGCCAATCGCGGCAACAGCGCGGGCTTCCCAAACACCGTTTGTTTTGATCATGCTCGCTGCCGCGCGCAATTTTTCTATGGCGCTCCACCCGCCTGCCTGTGCCCAGGCGGTTTGCGCCGCCACAACCGGTATCGCATGCGCTTTGGCGATTTGAACAATCAACGGGCCAGCCACCAGATTAGGAACCGCCATTGCGAAAGCGGCCAGCATTTCAGGAATGCCTTGCCTGATCAAATCCTGCACCGAGGAGGTTTGCGCAACCTGCGCACATGCGGCCCGCGTGAGATCGGAAAGATCATCGCGCAAGGCCGCAACGCCTTCGCCTATCGCGGGCAAGGGAAGTTTATTCCCCAGCAAAACGCGGGTGGTCGCTTCTTGCAGCCGGCTTGCCGCCAGCAGCACGGCATATCGCGCGGCTGCCGGAACATGCTGTAATGCCTCCACGCCAGCGTAAATATCTGGCAAGCTGAAGGCATAATCAGCAATTAACGCCGCGTGAGCGACATCGACCAGATCAGCTCCGCCTTCCGCCGCAAGCCGCCCGAATGCCGCAACACCCATCCGGTTAACCAGTTCATTTGTCACCGTGGTGCCAATCAGCTCACGGCGAAGACGGTGCCGGTTCACCTCTAATTCAAAACGCTCACGCAGCGGCCTTGGGAAATACAGTGAGACGAGGCCAGAAAGAGCTGGATCGTCAACCAATGACGAGGCATCCAGCACAGCTGCCAGGTGCAGCTTTGTATGCGCCATCAAAGTGCAAAGCTCCGGCCTGGCCAGCCCCTGGCCGGTGGCGCTGCGGGTTTTCATCGCCGCCGTGTCCGGCAGGCCGGCAACATTTCGGTCAAGTACGGCGGCGGATTCAAGCAACGACATCAGCGCGTTCTGCGCCGGCAAATCGCCCGCGCCGCCGATCTGATCCAGGGAAATCGCCAATGATTGCTGGTAATTGTCGCGCAGCACCAAATCAGCAACTTCAGAGGTCATCGTTGCCAGCAATTCCACACGCTGACTGGCTGTAAGTTTTCCGGTTTCCATTGGATCAGCAAGGAGAATTTTTATATTCACCTCATGATCCGAGGTTGAAACGCCCGCTGAATTATCAAGGGCATCCGTGTTGATCCGGATACCGGAAAACGCCGCTTCAACCCGGCCCGCCTGGGTAACGGCAAGATTAGCGCCTTCGCCCACCACGCGTGCTCGCAGATCACGCGCGTTCACGCGCACGGCGTCATTGGTGCGATCATCGGCATCGGCCTGACTCTCCGTGCTCGATTTCACATATGTGCCAATACCGCCGAAATAAAGCAGATCCACTTTCATGGTTAGAATGGCTCTGATGACGGCATCAGGCTCTTGCTGCTTCTGAGAAAAACCAAGCATTGCCGCGGCAGTGTCAGACAGCAGGATGGATTTTGTCTGCCGCGAATAAATGCCGCCGCCGGAGCTTAGTTTTGTAACGTCGTAATCAGCCCAGGCCGAACGCGGCAGCGCGAACAAGCGCTTGCGTTCTTCATAGCTTTGTTCGGCATCTGGCTCAGGGTCAAGAAAAATATGCCTATGGTCAAATGCCGCGCGCAGCAGGGTTTTCCTGCTCACTAACAGGCCGTTGCCGAAGACATCGCCGGACATATCGCCAACGCCCGCGCAGGTGAAAGGTGTTGACTGAATGTCAATTTCAAGCTCGTGGAAATGATGGGCAATATTTACCCATGCGCCACGGGCCGTGATTCCCATTGCTTTATGGTCGTAGCCCACCGAGCCGCCAGAGGCGAATGCATCGCCGAGCCAGAAGCCACGCTCAATCGCGATCGCATTCGCGATATCGCTGAATGTTGCCGTACCCTTATCCGCGGCGACCACCAGATAGGCATCGTCGCCATCACGCCGGACCACATAGGGGGGCGGAATAATTTCTCCCGCGCGAAGATTGTCCGTAACGTCCAGCATCGCGTTGATCAGCAATTTATAGCAGGAGATCGCTTCGGCGAGCAGGGCTTCCCGGTCAGTTTTGGCGTTGCCCGTTGGCGCGGGTGGACGCTTGATGACGAAACCACCTTTCGCGCCCACCGGCACGATGACCACGTTCTTGACCATCTGGGCTTTCATAAGTCCCAGTATTTCAGTACGGAAATCATCACGGCGGTCTGACCAGCGGATGCCGCCGCGCGCCACTTTTCCGCCGCGCAGATGGCACCCCTCGGTGCGCGGGCCATGCACCCAGATTTCCACCATCGGCCGCGGCAGCGGCATGGCGCCGGCACGGGCGCTGTCAATTTTCAGCGCGATGACCGGGCTCTGCACATCATAAAAGTTCGTGCGCAATACGGCGTCAGTCAATTCATACAGTCTGCGCAGAATGCGATCTTCATCCGGGCTTGAGACCAGATCAAGCTGTGTGAAAAACTGTTTGGAGAGTTCGTCTTCGACCGCCATATCCCGCGCGCGTTCCGGATCAAAACGGGAATGGAACAGTGCGACAAGCGTATTCGCCGCGACCGGATGCGCGGCCAATGCGCTCTCAACCGCGCTTTGGCTGAATGGGGCACGCACCTGCCGGCACCATTTGAACATGGCGCGCAGTAACGAGGCTTCACGCCAATTCAAGCCGGTTAAAATCAGACGGTTGAAACCATCCGCCTCGCACCGGCCATCCCAGGCGGCCATTATTGCGTCCTGAATCATCGCGCCGTGCGTGGCAAGATCCAGCGCATGGCCATCGGCTGTTTCCAATGTCAGTTCATGCAGGACAACAAAGGAGTTTTGCAAAGCCAGCGGGTAGGGAACCTCCTCAATCACGCGAAGTCCAAGACTCTCGAGCAGGGGCACGATGTCAGACAATGCAATCGGCTCGCCGGCATGGAAGAGCTTGAGGACAATCACCCGGTCGGGCAATCCGAAAGGCCTGCTCAGCGTGCTTTGAAAACCGCCAGCCAGAAGGGCCGACTCCGCCGCGGCGATGTCTTCAACCGCGATCATCGCCTGGGTCTTGGCCGTGTAGACATCGGGGAAGGCGTTGCCCCATTTGCTCAGCATCAGGGTGGCGGCGGTCTCGCCATGCGAGACCGTGAGGGCTTCGTGGAGCCGTTCACGGAAGCTGCGCGCCAGCTCCTTCATGGCGACTTCCAGTGTCGCGGCATCAAGCCCGCGTGCCTGGGCCGGGTCAGCGGCGATGGTGTAATTTACCCGCGCCAAGGGCCCATCGCCCAGGGCCAGCGCATAGCCGGCGATGCTGCCGGAGGTGACTCGCTTGAGCATTTCAGCGAGTTTGCTGCGCAACGCGCTGTCCAACCGGTCACGCGGGGCGAAAATGATGGCCGAGAGATGCCGGCCGAACAGATCAGGGCGCAGGAACAAGGCAAGTTCCGGGCGCACCTGCAACTGCACGATCCGCTGCGCGGCGGCCAGAATGTCATGAACATTGCCCTGGAACAGATCGTCACGCGGCCAAGTATCCAGAATATGCCTGAGCATTCTGCCATCATGGCTAACCGGGTCAACCCCCGCCGCCTGCAGGATGACCTCGACCTTCTCGCGCAAAAAGGGAATGCTTCGCGGATTGCGGTTATAGGCATCCGCGACGAAGAGGCCGGCAAAGAAGGAAAGTCCGGCGACCCTGCCCTGCGTGTCATGTTCTTTGACGACGATCACATCATAAAGCTGCGGCCGGTGCACGCGCGAGCGGATGTCAGCCTTGGCGATGGCCACTGTTTCAAACCTGGCGAGGGCTTCCTTGGAGATCGTCCGCCAAATCGCGGGTTCGTGCAGCGCGTCGAACAAATGGCTGTCCGGGCTTCTGAGCACACCCAACGCCACGGGCTTTTCGGGGATGACGATATCGAGCGCGGAGTCCAGCGCCACCGTGGTTGCGCCGAGCAGCACGAAATTCTGGTCAGCCAGCCAATCCAGAAAGCTTCTTTCCGGGCCAACAGGAAGAGCGCCCGCCATATTCGCGAGCATGTCGCGCATCGCCTCAAAATCTGCCACGGCGGAGCGGGCATCATGCATCGCGCCGTTGAGCGCATCCTCGATGCGCTTCAATATCTCCGCGTTCACTTCCGGACCAAAGGCGATCTGGATCACGGATTCCGCTGATCCTGAGCCGATTTTCTCTAATGTTCCGCCTTGGCCGCGGGTGAGGGAAAGTATGGGGTGAACCAACCATTGGACCGGCTGATCAAAGGATTGCAGAACGCCGAGCACCGAGTCGACGAGAAAGCTCATATCGTCATTGACGATTTCAATAATCGCGTAGGAGGTGCCCCACCCTTGTTCGCTGCCGCGCGGGTTGAAGACCCGGATGTTGGCGGCGCCGGAGGCCCGGCTCTGCATGAACGCCCAGACCGACATGACCGCGCCGGCAAGCTCCTCCGCCGAGCGGCCGGCCAGGCTTGGCGTGGAAATGCCAGCCGCATAAATATCCAGAAATTCAACCGCTTTCTCTGCATCGCCCCCCTTCAGGTAGCGCCGCATGCAATCAGCCACTTGGCGCAGCAATTCAGCCCGGGCAGGTTCTGTAATATTTATGTTTGTCATTTCATTTGCACCTGATCTTGTTTGAAATATCAGTTCAACTGAGTCCAAACCTCAATGCTTCAGCGTACTTGACAAAAATTGCCGGAACCGTTCCGAATTCGGCTTGGTGAACATTTCCTCGGGCTTGCCTTCTTCCTCGGTAAGCCCCTTGTGGAGGAACATCACCCGGCTCGCCACTTCACGGGCAAAACCCATTTCGTGAGTCACAACAAGCATTGTCCGCCCTTCCTTTGCCAGGTCGCGCATCACCTTCAGCACTTCGCCGACCATCTCAGGGTCCAGCGCCGAGGTTGGCTCGTCAAACAATAGCACATCGGGCTCCATTGCCAAAGCCCGGGCTATCGCGACGCGCTGCTGCTGCCCGCCTGAGAGTTGTGCTGGATAGGCTTGCAGTTTGGCCGACAGGCCGACTTTTTCCAGCATCGCCTCGGCGCGCAGAATCGCGGTTTTTTTATCGAGCCCCAGCACATGAATCGGCGCTTCGGTCACATTCTGGAGGACATTCATGTGGCCCCAGAGATTAAACTGCTGGAATACCATCGCCAGGCGGGAGCGCAGACGCTCAACCTGCTTGGGGTTGGCCGCATCGCGGGAGCGCCGGCCCTCTTTCATTTCAATAAGCTCACCTTTTATCCGCACGCGCCCTTTGTCGGGCATTTCCAGCAGGTTAATGCAGCGCAGAAAAGTACTTTTTCCCGAACCAGAAGCTCCAAGAATCGCAATCACATCCTCATTGTGGGCGGTGACGGAGACACCTTTCAGCACTTCGACCGGCCCGAAGCTCTTATGAATATCCTCAACCACCAGCGCGGAAGAAGTGGGTTGCTGATCTAATAACATACGACGTTTCCTTTAATGCAGCGGGTTTTTATTGTTATACCCTTGGACAGTGCGCAGAAACCTTGCTGAACGGACCGCCAGCGCAACCCGCCAGGCTGAACAAGGCAAGCCTCCCCCAGGCCGCCGTTCTTGGACTTGCACAGTCCGGCACGGGGGCCTTGAGGCGGATGTCGGGACTGACACGATCTACGTGCATGAAGCAACCCTTGAACAGCCAATATTGGTTGTATATACAATAGCGGCAAAAAAAAGGCTTGTACAGGGGGAAATTCACTTAACCGGCAGCCAATCCGCCAAGAATGCTGGTTTTTTGAATATTCCCGAACCCGCCCCCGCACCGCCCTGCACTTTTGCCGGACGATGCGGGGCCGTGTGATGCGCTCAGGCGGCGCGCAGAACCATGCCGAAGAGATCACGCGGGTCATCAGGGTCGGCCAGCATGTCAAGCTCCTCGAAGAAGGGCGTGTGGCGCACCTGGTCACGCACATAGCGCAGGGCCGAAAAATCCTCAATCGCGAAGCCGACGGAATCAAACAGCGTGATCTGCCCGGCGGATTTGCGGCCCTGGGCCTGCCCCGCGATGACCTGCCACAGCTCGTGCACCGGATGATCCTGCGGCAATTGCTGGATTTCTCCCTCAATTCTGGTTTGTGGCGGATATTCAACGAAAATGTCGGAGCGCAGCAGAATGTCGCGGTGCAGCTCGGTTTTGCCGGGGCAGTCGCCGCCGATGGCGTTGATATGCAGCCCGGCGCCGACCAGATTGTCGCTGAGAATGGTCGCGCATTGCTTGTCAGCCGTGGCGGTGGTGACGATCTGCACCCCGTGCATCGCCTCCTCGACGGATTTGCACGCTGTGATGTCAAAACCGAATTTCTTCAGGTTGCCCATGCATTTGCTGGTTGCCGCGGGGTCGATGTCATAAAGCCGGAGGCTGTTGATGCCGAGCATCGCCTTGAAGGCCATGGCCTGAAACTCAGACTGCGCGCCGTTGCCGATGATGGCCATGGTGTGCGCGGCCTTGGGCGCCAGATATTTGGCGGCCACGGCGGAGGTGGCGGCGGTGCGCAGGGCGGTCAGGATCGTCATTTCCGACAGCAGGGTGGGATAGCCGTTGCTGACATCGGCCAGCAGCCCGAAGGCGGTGACCGTCTGGCGCCCCTCGCGCGTGTTCTTCGGGTGGCCGTTGACATATTTGAACGCATAAAGCGAATGGTCGCTCGCCGGCATCAGCTCGATCACGCCATCGATGGAATGCGCGGCCACGCGGGCGGTTTTGTCAAAACTCTCCCAGCGCAGGAAGTCATCCTCGACATAGGCGGCCAGGTCGGTGAGGAATTTCTCGATCCCGATTTTCAGGATCAGCTTCATCATGTTGTCGACGCTGACGAAGGGGACGATGTTCAGATTGGGGATGGGCGTCATCAGAAACTCCAGGTTGGGCGGTCCATCACGCGGCGGCCCAGCAGGCTTGCCACGAGATCAACCAGAAGGGTTGCGGTGCGTCCGCGTTCATCGAGAAAGGGGTTCAGCTCGACGATATCGAGGCTGGAAACCAGGCCGCTATCATGCAGCATCTCCATCACCAGATGCGCCTCACGGAAGGTGGCGCCACCCTGCACCGTGGTGCCAACGGCGGGAGCGATGCCGGGATCGAGGAAATCAACGTCAAAACTGACATGCAGCAGGCCGTTTTCAGCCGTCACACGGTCCAGAAAGCGCGAGAGCAGCGGCGCGATGCCGTGCTCGTCGATGGCGCGCATGTCAAACACCGAGACGCCGCAATGCCCCAGCGCCCGGCGCTCGGCGGGGTCGACGCTGCGGATGCCGAGCATGGCGACCCGCTTGGGGTCCAGCGTGGCGCGCAGCGGCGGCAGCCCGCCGCCAAAGCCGGCCTGGCCGGTGAGATACGCCACCGGGGTGCCGTGAATATTGCCGCTGACCGTCGATTCCAGGCTGTGGAAATCCGGATGCGCGTCCAGCCAGAGCATGAACAGGGGCCGGGCCGTTTCCGCGGCGCGGCGCGCGATGCCGGCCACCGTGCCGGCGGCTATGCTATGGTCTCCACCCATGAAAATGGGCATGCCCTCGGCGCTGGCATCATAGGCCGCCTGGCTCAGCAGCTCCACCCAGGCGGAAATCTCGGGCAGGTTCTTCAGCGCCGGATTGGGGTAGTGCACAGGGCTGGCGGGCGGGGCGCTGAGGTTGCCCAGATCAGACAACCGGTGCCCAAGCCCGGTTATGGCCGCGCCGAGCCCCGCGGTGCGCAGCGCGCTGGGGCCCATTTCGCAGCCCAGCCGCCCGGCGCCTTCCTGCACGGGCACCCCGATCAATTTACAATGTTTAACAGTCATACCGTCTCCAGTCTGGGCTTGTTGCCGCCTTGGATGGAAGGATAACCGGGTTTTACCGGCAAAGTGAACAAACATAATTGGCATATTTCGCGTTTTGCTTTACCAAAATGGCACAAACTTTATTCAAAATGGTTAATCATGGACGAACTCGACACCAAGCTCACAACCCAGCTGCGCCATAATGGGCGACAGAGCATCTCCGACCTTGCAACCCAGCTTGGGGTGTCGCGTGCAACCGTGCGGGCCAGGATGGAGCGGCTGGAAAATTCCGGGGTGATTTTGGGTTATACCGTCATCCTGAAATCCGACGCGACCGAGCTGCCGGTCCGGGGGATCATGATGATCGAGATCGAAGGCTACACGACCGACCGGGTGGTGCGCAGCCTTTCCGGGTTTCCGGAGATATCGGCCATCCACACCACCAACGGCCGCTGGGACCTGGTGGTGGAGCTGGGCACCGGAACACTTTCGGATTTTGACGCCGTATTGCGCCGGATCCGTCTGATTCAAGGGGTTATCAACAGCGAGACCAACCTGCTGCTGGCAACTCCGCGCTCCACCAAGGCACGGTTGTGAGGCGGGTTGCCTGAAAGGTACAACCTTTAAAAATAAAAGTTGCACCTTTTTCAGGTTTTGTATAACCGTGCCGAAAACACACAAAACCCTTTGGAGAACGCTATGGCGACCACCACGATCGGCGTGAAACTGGACGAGCATATCCGGCTGCGGCTGAAGAGCGCGGCTGAAGCGCAGGCGCGGACCACGCATTGGGTGGTGAAGCAGATGATTCTGGCCGGGCTGGAGCGGCTGGAGCGCGGCGAGAGCCTGAACGGCGGCGCCGATGAGGCCGAGATGGAAGGTGCCGCGCCGGAGGAGGATGCCTCCGCGTTCATGCCGTTTTTGGATTTCGCCCAGGATGTGCAGCCGCAGACGGTGCTGCGCGCCGCCATCACCGCCGCATACCGGCGGCCGGAGGAAGATTGCGTTCCCGCCCTCATCGCCCATGCCGCCTTGCCCGAGAAGCAGGCGGCGGCGGCGCGCGACACGGCGAAGAACCTCGTGGTGAAGCTGCGCGCCAAGCGCACCCGGGGCATTGTGGAGACGCTGTTGCAGGAATACGCGCTCTCCAGCCAGGAGGGCGTTGCCCTTATGTGCCTGGCCGAGGCGCTGCTGCGCATTCCCGACAGCGCCACCCGCGACGCGCTGATCCGCGACAAGATCGGCGCCGGCAACTGGCAGAGCCATCTGGGGGGCAGCCA
>JAKBAQ010000097.1 GCA_021808985.1 Pseudomonadota bacterium | reverse complement strand
GACCTACGATATTTACGAGGGTCCGCGCTACCGGGTGAGCAGCATCAAGATTGTCTCGGGCATCCGCACGCTGACCAGCAAGGAGCTGACCGGGCTGGTGCCGCTCTCGGCCGGGGACTGGTTTGACGGCGATGCGCTGGCGCAGGGCGTGACCGCGCTGAACCAGCGCGCGCTGGACCTTGGCTATGCCTTCGCGCAGGTGAACCCGCAGGTGCAGAGCGACCCGAAGACGAAGACGGCGGCCATTACGCTGGACGTGATCGACGGGCCGAGGGTTTATATTCAGCGCATCGATATCACCGGCAATACGCGCACGGAGGATAAGGTGATCCGCCGCGAGCTGACCGTGGCCGAGGGGGATGGCTATAACCAGTCGAAGATCGATGAATCCACCAAGCGGCTGAAGAATCTCGGCTTCTTCAAGGATGAGAAGATCACCACCTCGCCGGGCTCGACGCCGCAGCAGGTGATTCTGGATACCGCGGTGACCGAGCAGGCGACCGGGCAGTTCTCGCTGGGCGGCGGGTATTCGAGCAGCCTGGGGGCGTTGCTGAATACCGGGTTGAGCCAGAACAACTTCCTGGGCACGGGGGTTAATACCTCGATCAACGCCATGCTCGCGCAGCGCGGCACGCAGGTGAACCTGGGGGTGACCAACCCGTATTTCATGGACCGCAACCTGATCGCCGGGTTCGATCTGTTCCGCACCTCGACATATTCGTATACCGCGCAGTCAACCAGCTACAGCTATTCGGAAAGCGATATCGGCGCGGATGTGCGGCTGGGCTACCGGTTCAACGACCATGTGCGCCAGTCGTTCAGCTATACGTTGAGCGAGCGGGATGTTTACAATATTCCGACCGGCTCCAGCATTTATATCACCAGTGAGCAGGGTGTCTCGAGCCTGAGCCAGATCAGCCAGACGCTGACCTTCGACTATGTGGACGATGACATGAATCCGACCAAGGGCCTGCTGGCGGATTTGACCGTGGACTTCGCCGGGGCCGGCGGCACGGCGAAATATGTGCGGATCAGCCCGGATATCACCTACTATATTCCGCTGGAGCGGATTTTCGGCTCCAATGCCTGGGTGCTCAAGCTCGCGGCGACGGGGGGCGATTTGATTCCGCTGTTCGGCTATCAGGACCGGATCACGGACCGCTTCTTCCTGGGCGGCGACTCGCTGCTGGGCTTCGCCGATGGCGGCGTGGGGCCGACCACCGTGCAGACGGCGGCGGATAATGCCGCAGGGGTGAGCTATGGCGGGCAGTCCGTGGGCGGGCGGGTGATGTGGACGCAGATGACGGAGATGAAGTTCCCATTGCCGGTTTCGCCCGACCTGGGGCTGAGCGGGTTCGCCTTCGTGAATATCGGCTCGCTCTATGGAGCGCGCCAGATTACGGGCGGGAGCTATGGGCCGCAGCCGCTCTATGACACCATGGCGCCGCGCGTGGGAGCGGGTGTTGGCCTGTCGTGGAACACGCCGTTCGGCCTGATCAATCTCTCGCTGGCCGACCCGGTCGTGAAACAGAAGGGCGACCAGACGCAGCAATTCCGAGTTTCATTTGGTACGAGGTTCTAAGTGGCATTTTTCACCCGATTTTCTCCGGTTCTGGTAGCCCTCGCGGCGCTTGCCGTGGCGCCGGCCGCCTTGGCGCAGTCTTCGCCGGGCTATTTCATGCCGCCGAGCCAGGCGCCGGCGCCAGCGCCAGCACCCGCGCATGTGCAGACGCCAGCACCCACCCCCGCGGCACAGCCGCAGCAGCAGATGCCGCCCATTCCGCAGCTGCCCGCCCTGCCCAAGGGCGCGCCGCCGCCGGTGGCGGTTATCGGCGTGCTGAGCGTGCCGGAGGTGATGCAGAAATCCACCGCCGCGCAGGGCGTGCAGGCGGTGATCCGCCAGCGGCAGGAGGAACTGGCCCAGGAGGCGCAGGCGGCGCGTGACAAGATCCAGGCCGAGCAGGCGCAGATCGAGGCTGACCGCTCGACCCTGACCGACGCCCAGCTGGCGAGCAAGGAGCAGGCGCTGCGCGACGAGGTGGCGGCGACGCAGACCTCGTTCCAGGAACGCAACCAGGCGATCCAGAATTCCGGCCAGGCGGCGCTGGGGATTATCGAGTCTGAGCTGATCGCCATCATCCGCCAGGAGGCGGAGGCGCGCGGCATGAACCTGGTGCTGCACCGCGAGCAGGTAGCGCTGAATGTGGATGCGTTCGATATCACCGACGCGGTGGTGACGCAGCTGAACAAGCTGCTGCCCTCGGTGCCGGTGCCGCCCAGCGTGGTGACGCCCGGCATGCAGGTGGACACGCCGGACCAGGGTGCTGGCCAGTAGCGCATGGCTGATGTCGCAAAACCCGGTGATGCCCGATTCTTCGAGCGCACCGGGCCGCATGTCCTGCGGACGCTGGCCGAGCTGGTCGGCGCGCCCACGGATGTGCCGGAACGGCTGATTTATGGCGTGGCGCCGCTGCAAAGCGCGGGGCCGCAGGATGTGACGTTTCTGGATAACCGGCGCTATGCGGATCTGCTGCCTGGGATCAGGGCTGGGGCGGTGATCGTGCATCCGGACCTGGCGGCGCGGGTGCCGGAGGGGACCGTGGCGCTGGTGACGCGCGAGCCTTATGTGGGCTGGGCCAAGGTTGCGGCCTTGTTTCATCCCTTTCCGGCGGCCAGGGCGGGGATTCATCCGAGCGCGGTGATAGACCCCTCGGCGGTGATAGACCCCAGCGTTGAGATCGGCGCGAATGCGGTGGTTGGCGCGCGGGTGGAAATTGGCGCGGGGAGCATCATCGGGCCGCTGAGCTGCATCGGGGAGGGCGTGATCATCGGCGCGGCGTGCCGGATTCATGCGCAGGTCTCGGTTTCGCATGCGGTTATCGGGGACCGGGTGGTGCTCTATCCGGGCGCGCGGATTGGCCAGGACGGGTTCGGCTTCGCCATCAGCCCCACTGGCTTTACGCCGGTGCCGCAGCTGGGGCGGGTGGTGATAGGCGATGGGGCGGAGATTGGCGCGAACAGCTGCATTGACCGTGGCTCGGCCCAGGATACCGTGATAGGGCCGGGGGTGCATATCGATAACCTCGTGCAGATCGGCCATAATGTGAAAATCGGCGCGCATGCCGTGATTGTCGCGCAGGCGGGGATCTCGGGATCGACGGCGATCGGCCCGCAGGTTATGATCGCGGCGCAGGCGGGGCTGACGGGGCATCTGAGCATCGGGCGGGGCGCGCGGATTGGCGCGCAGTCAGGGGTGATGACGGATGTCGGCCCTGGAGAGGAGGTCATGGGTTCGCCCTCGCAGCCGTCGAAAACCTATTTCAGAGAGGTCATTACCCTTCGTAAACTGGCCCAAGACGGCCGCAAACCTAAAAAAGCAGGTGGTTGAAACCGATGAATGACGTGCCCCAGGTTGATCTCCCCCCGGTGGATGTAAGCGCTTTCGATGTGAAGCAGCTGTTGCAGCTGATTCCGCATCGTTACCCCTTCCTGCTGATCGACCGCATGGTGGATATCCGCTACGGCCATTCGGCGACCGGGATTAAGAATGTCACCATGAATGAGCCGTTTTTTCAGGGGCATTTTCCGGGGCATCCGGTGATGCCGGGGGTGCTGATCGTGGAGAGCATGGCGCAGACGGCGGCGGCGCTGGTGATTAGCGGGCTGGAGCCGAAGGGGGGGACGCCGATCGTGTATTTCATGTCGATCGAGAACGCGAAGTTCCGCAAGCCGGTGACGCCGGGGGACCAGCTGCGCCTGGAACTGGTGAAGGACCGCAAGCGCGGCAATGTGTGGCGCTTTAACGGTGTGGCCAGGGTGGATGGCGCCGTGGTGGCGGAGGCCTCGATTACCGCCATGATCATGGACCAGGTTTGAGCCCGCGGGGCGCGGGTTTTGGAATGTTGCCGTGGTAATGGACGGAAACAATGATTGACTGGCGGCGCCTGGGGCGCGGCTTTAGAGCGATATTGGTTTGGGTCGACTCCGTGGATTCGATATAAACCAATGAAATTGATTGCAAAAACATGGCTGGAGCAGGATTGACGCAAGGCGATCATGCTCTAGAGCAAACGGCGCAATGAGAGTTGGACCCGCAGAATGTTGAAGCCGGCGCATGAGATGATCCACCCGACCGCCATTATCGCCGAGGGCGCCGTGATCGGCGCTAATGTGAGGATCGGCCCGTTTTGCACGGTGGGCGCGCAGGTGGTGCTGGAAGACGGGGTGGAGCTGGTTTCCCATGTCACCGTGGATGGGAGGACGCGCATCGGCGCCGGGGCGAAGCTGTTTCCGTTCTGCACGGTGGGGCTGGCGCCGCAGGATTTGAAGTACAGGGGCGAGGATACGCAGACCAGCATCGGGCCGCGCACGCAGATACGCGAGCATTGCTCGATTCATCGCGGCACCGTGACCGGCACGGGCATTACCAAAATCGGCGCGGACTGCCTGCTGATGGCGGTGGTGCATGTGGCGCATGATTGCGAGATCGGCGATGGGGTGGTGATTTCCAACAATGTCGTGATGGGCGGGCATGTGGAGGTTGGCAGCCGGGCGGTGATTGGCGGGGCGGCGGCGATTTTGCAGTTCGTGCGGATTGGCGCGGGCGCGATGATCGGCGGGTTGAGCGGCGTGCCGAGCGATGTGACGCCGTATTGTTTCGTGTTTGGGCCGCGCGCGCAGATGGTGGGGCTGAATGTGGTGGGCCTGCGCCGGCGCGGGCTGAGCAAGGCGGAGCTGCATGAGATACGGGCGGCGCATAAATTCATTTTCGCCGGGCCGGGCGTGTTCGCCGAGCGGGTGGCCGCTGCGCGGGGTGAGTATGGGGGGAATCCCTATGTCGGGGAGATGCTGGATTTTATCGCCAGTCCGGGACGGCATGGCATTCTCACCAATGTGGCCCGCGCCACCGGGCAGAGCGAGGAATAGGCAGCCACGGCGATGAGTGCGGCGCCCCTGGGCATTATTGCTGGCGGCGGCGTGCTGCCGGGCCAGGTTGCGGCCGCGGCGCGGGCGGCGGGGCGGGCGGTGTTCATCGCGGCGCTGGAGGGGTTCGCCGAGCCGGCGGTGGTGGCGCCTTATCCGCACCGGTTTTTCCGCTTGGGAGCCATTGGCGCCATTCGCCGCGCGGTTGAGGCGGCTGGTTGTGTGGATGTGGTGATGATTGGGCCGGTGAAACGGCCCTCGCTGCTGGCGCTGCGGCCGGATGCGGAGGGGGCGCGGCTGCTCGCCAGGATCGGCCGCGCGGCTTTTGCCGGGGATGACGGCTTGCTGGCGGCGGTGGTGCGGGTGCTGGGCGAGGAAGGATTCCATGTGCTGGGGGCGCACGATATTTTGAGCGACATGCTGGCGCCGCCGGGGCTGCTGACGGCGCGCGCGCCGGATGCGGCGGCGATGGCGGATATTGAGCGGGGGGTCGCGGTGCTCAAGATTATCGGCGCGGCGGATATCGGCCAGGCCTGCGTGGTGCAGCAGGGGATTGTGCTGGCGGTGGAGGCGGTGGAGGGGACGGATGCCATGCTGGCGCGGATTGCGGCGGTGGCGCGGCCGGGGCCGGCCGGGGTGCTGGTGAAGCTGGCCAAGCCCGGACAGGAAATGCGCGCGGACATGCCGACCATTGGGGTGGCGACCATCGGCCATGCGCGGGAAGCCGGGCTGCTGGGCGTGGCATTTGAGGCGGGCGGGACTATCTTGGCGGACAGGAGGGCCATGATAGAGGCGGCTGACGCGGCGGGGATGTTCTTGCTTGGCGTGCGCCCGTAGGGCATTCATCGTTTGGATGAAGACGCTGGTTTTGTGTTTTTATGTTTCATATCAGCTGGTTCACAAGTTTTGGCGGGCGCGCGCGGCGCGGCTTCCATGAGGCGCGGACCGTAACCTGAAGGCGGGGCCATGAGCGAAAATTTCTCTTATCTTCACACCATGCTGCGGGTTGGTGATCTGGAGGCCAGTGTCAAATTCTATACCGGCCTGTTGGGCATGCGCGAGCTGCGCCGCACCGAGGTGCCCGAGGGGCGCTATACGCTGGTGTTTCTGGGCTATGGCGATGAGAAGACCCATACAGTGCTGGAGCTGACGTATAATTGGGGGGTTTCCACCTATGAGCTGGGCAGCGCCTTTGGGCATCTGGCGATCGGCGTGCCGGATGTGCGGGCGACGTGCGAGGCGCTGCGCGCCGCGGGGGCGAAAATTGCCCGCGAGCCGGGGCCGGTGAAGTTTGGCACCACGGTTATCGCGTTTGTTGAGGACCCGGATGGTTACAAGATCGAGCTGATCGAACGCAAACCGCGGTAAGGCCATGGATGTGCTGTACCGGGCCCTGAGGCTGGGCTTTGGCGCCGCTGACGCCGTGGTGCCGGAAGACTGGCTGGGCCGGCTTGAGCCGGAGGCGCTGATTGCGGCGTCTGGCGCTGAGCCGGGGCCGGATGCGCGGGAGGGGCTGGAGCGGTTTCTGGCCTCCATTAGGGCGGAATCGGAGCTGAGTTTTTTCGGCAGGGTTTCGTTGCGCTGGGATGTGCTGCGGCTGCTGCGCAACGCGCAGATGGTGGAGGCGGCGCACCGCGCCAACCCGGCGCTGGGGCGCGCGCCGGTGCGCCAGCCGGTGTTCATTCTGGGCCTGCCGCGCAGCGGGACCACGTTTCTGCACGAGCTGCTGGCGCAGGATGTTGACAATCTGGTGCCGCGCAACTGGCAGACCATTTATCCGGGGCCGAGGCCGGTTGATTTCGACCCCGCGCGGGACAAGCGGGCGCGCGCGGTTGACTGGCAGTTGCGGATGTTCGCGGGGCTGGCGCGGGGGTTTTCGGAACTGCACCCGATTACGGCGGACAGTCCGCAGGAATGCACCGAGATTACCGCGCATGTGTTCCAGAGCCTGCGCTTTGACGCCACGCACCGGGTGCCCTCATATTTCCGCTGGCTGGAGGCGCACGGGCATTTGCAGGCTTTTGATTTCCACAAGAAATTTCTGCAATATTTGCAAAATGGCGCACCGGGGCGCTGGGTGCTGAAATGTCCGGACCATACGTTCACGCTGGATGCGATTTTGCGCGTGTATCCGGATGCGCGGTTTGTGGTGGTGCATCGCGACCCGATTGCGGTGCTGGCCTCGGTGGCGCGGCTGACCTGGATTTTACGCAAGCCGTTTCTGCGGAAAATAGATTTGGCGGAGATCGGGGCGCAGGTTTCGGAGCGCTGGATAGAGGGGGCGAACCGGCTGCTGGATTTTGACCGGCGCGCGGATGTGCCGGCGGAGCGGAAGATACATGTGCATTATGACGAGCTGACGCATGCGCCGCTGGCGGCGGTTGAGCGGATTTATGCGCGCTTTGGCCTGCCGCTGCGCAAGGAGGCGACGGTGGCGATGGCGCGCCAGCTGGCCGCCAAGCCGCGCGGGGGGTATGTGAAACATGCGCCTTATTCGCTGGAGAGTTTCAAGCTGAGCCCGGTTGCCCTGAAGCCGCGGTTTGCCCCGTATGTGAGCGAGCATTGCGGCGTGGGCGGAGGGTGAGCGGCGTGCCGGGATGAAGCTGCTGGTCTGGCACTGGGGGCGGCGGGGCGGCGGGCCGTTATTCGCGTTGCGCCTGGCCGGGGCCTTGGGGGATATGCCGGGGCTGGATGTGCGGCTCTCGCTGGCGGGGGGGGCGGAGATTCTTGCGGGCGCCGCGGCGGCGGCGTGCAGCTGGCGGGAGCCGACCTATGACAATGCGCTGGGCTATGCGGCGCAGCGCCTGGTGGGGCCGCTGGTGCGCGGCCGGGTGGCGCGCCGCCTGATGGAGGAACGGCCTGATTTCGCCATATGCGCCATGCCCGCCCTGCTGGACCGGCGCATGACCCTGGCCCTGAGGGGCATGGGTATTCCCTATGCCATGGTGGTGCATGACGGAGCGGCGCATCCGGGCGAGGCGCTGAATTTCAGGATCATGGGCCAGGGACGCCAGCTGCGGGATGCGCGGGTGCTGTTTGCGCTGAGCGGGCATGTGGAGGAGGCGCTGCGCCGGCAGGGGTTTGGCGGGCCGGGGCAGGGGGTGGTGAAGCTGTGGCATCCGCCGATCAGCCTGGGGGGGATGGCGCCGGTGATGGCGCATGGCGGGCCGCCCCGGCTGCTCTATTTTGGCCGGCTGCTGCCTTATAAGGGGCTGGATTTGCTGGCGGAGGCCATGGAGCGGGTGGGGGCGGACGCGCCGTTCTGCTTGCGTGTCTGCGGTGATGGGCCGGACTCGCCGGGCTTGAGCCGCCTGCGCGCGTGCCCGGCGGTGAGCGTGGAGCGGCGCTGGGTTGACGAAGAGGACGTGCCGGCCCTGCTGGGCTGGGCGGATGCGGTGGTGCTGCCGTATCAGGAGGCCAGCCAGTCTGGCGTGGCGGCGCTGGCGGTGGCGGCCGGGCGCTATGTGCTGGCGACCGAGGTGGGGGGATTGCCCGAGCAGTTGGCCGGAGTGCCCGGCGCGCGGCTGTGCGCGCCTGCCGCCGGGGCCATCGCCGAGGGGCTGGTGCAACTGGCGGTGGATTTGCGCGCCGGCGCGGGGCTGGCGCCGGTGGATGCCGCGGCCGGGTGGCGGGCCTTGGCGCAGGCGATGATGGCGGCCCTGGGCGGCTTTTAGAGCTTGTTTTAACCGTCTCTGCAAAAACATTGAGGATAATTCTCAAAAGTTTTTTGGGGTCTGGCCCTTTTTTGCAAAAAAGGGCCAGGATCTTGGGGCGCTTTTCATGAAAAGCGCCCCAAACCCCGCAAAAATTTTTAATAATTTGAATGCGATTTGCGGGGATGCGCGGATAATCTCATAAATGTGATTTTTGTATCACAAATATTTGAGTGGTATCACAAATTCGTAAATAACATGTTTTTGATACTGATTCCGCTGCTCAGCGCGGGCGGGCGAGGGTATAGAGCGGCTTGGAACTTCGTTCCGGTGCCGGAGCCGAAAACATGGCGCGGCCGCCGGGTTTTTTTGGGAAGGTGCGTGGGGATGGCTGATTTTACGTGGGTGGGCGGCGCTTCTGGGAATTTCGATACGGCTTCAAACTGGATCCCTCCCTTCGTTCCAACATATGGGACCATTGGCGTGCCGACGGGGACGAACATTATTCTGCCGCCCACCGGCACGGTGACGCTGAACGGGCTGGCGATAACCGGCGCCGCCGGGACGGTGACCTTTAGCGGTGGCGCGCTCGATTTTTACAACGGTCTGGTGCCGGCGGCGGGGTATAATGTGACGTTCAGCAACGCCACGTTCTCGACCTCATCGCCGCTTGGCGGGGGTGGCGGCAGCATAACGCTGAACGGGGCGGTGGTGAACGGCACGGGCTCGGCCGCGACGGGGACGTTTATTTTCGACAACGTGGCGTCCGGCGGGACGCAGAACGTTTTGAATGTGGCGGCAGAGAGCACGGCGATGGTGCTCCAGAACCTGGGCTATGGCGACAAAATCGTGATGGGCAGCGGGAATACGCTGAGCCTGACGCTGAATAGCGGCAGCTCGACGGTTTATACGCTCACCGATGTGCATTCGAGCGGCTATACGACCGTGGTTTCCAGCAATGTGACGCTGGCGGCGGGCGCGGCGCCGGGCAGCTTCACCAGCTCGGGCGGGACATTTTCCTATACTGGCGGGGCGCCGTGCTTTTATGCCGGCACGCGGCTGGCGGCGGCGGATGGGGAGATCGCGGTGGAGGAGATTG